>NZ_QGDU01000012.1 GCF_003149045.1 Fibrobacter sp. UWR4
ATTAAATTTTAGAAAATAGCCCATTTTTTGTTTAATTTAGGCGAAAGTCAACAAAAAAGGGTGGCGAAGCCACCCACACATGTTGATGAAGAGCCATACTTTTTTATCATAACCGCAAAGTCCCTTTTAATCACATATTAAGAAATTCCGATGCAGTTGTTTATCGCCATATTTGTCTTCGGCCCCTTCTAACAGCTCTTCGGGCCTATATCCCGAGCGAATTTGCAAAAGCTGCACCGATTTTGCAGCTTCGTCATAGCTAAAATCAATACGGAACGTACGATAGGACAGTACTCCAGTCCTTGCCTTTTCATCCAGAGTCAGGCGGCGTCTAGTTCCATCGAAAACGCCATTGCTAAAGCCACCACGTCCAAGTTGCACCTGGGCAAAACTCATCAGGTCAAACTCACTATTTTCCGCAATCCACCGTTGTTGCGTCAAAAACCTTTCGGAAGCGGTCACGGCCCACTTTTCTCCCTCCTGTTCGTCAACCCATCCGGCCTTCGCCTCTGGGAACGCATCCGCCATGGGGATGTAGGGTTTTATGTCAAGAATGGGAGTTTCATTGAGTAAGTCGGCCTCGTCCACATGCAAAGTAAGTCCATCTACTTTCAGCAGGCGCACACAACTCAGTCCAATGGAATTCGGGCGGTAGGGGGAACGGCTTGCAAATGTGCCAACACGGTCTTTCCCAGGAGCAGGAACAGGAGGTCGTGTGGTGGGACGCCAACCGTCATTTTCGTGAAACTGAAAGATCACCCAGATTCGTTCGAAGCCGTCAAGATCCCGAAGGGCCATTTCGAAATTACAGCCCGAATTCAGGACTATACGACCGGGGTGTCCCGCAAAAAGGCGGCCCTGTCTCGGTGCATCGTACTTGTATACAGCATCGCCAAAAAATGTTCCAATGGGTCTTACTTCCATGTGCATAATTTAGATTTTCTATCTTTAAAAACGTCCATATTCCACTGGAGTTTTCCAATGAAACATTCGACTTTCACGTTCAAGGCTATCGCCTCCGCCATTTTGGCAACCACAGCCCTAATTCTCGGGGCCTGTGACTCAGAAAAACAGAATATTCGCTTCGGTTCCGGCAACAAGGGCGGCCTTTATGACAAGTACGCAACCCAGTTTGCCGAATCATTCAACAAGGCAAACGGCAGCATTCAAATCCAGGTGAAGAACACCTCTGGAACTTCCGCAAACATCCGCCTCATTGAAGAAGGTTTCATAGACTTCGGTATTGTGCAGGCTGATATTCTAAAGGATTACCTGATGCGTAGCCGTATACGTTCCGCCATCGCCGCCGTGGCAGGTCTTTACACCGAGTCCATCCAGATTGTGGTGGCTGGCGAAGCCGAAATTAAGTCCGTTGCAGATCTTATCGGCAAGCGGGTCGCTGTAGGCGAAGAAGAATCCGGCGTACTCCGCAACGCAGAAATCATCCTGGAATCCTACGGAATTTCTATGGACAAGGTGGACGCGAAAAAGCTCAGCTTCAAGGAATCCGCCGACGCTTTGAAGGCTGGCGAAATCGACGCCTTCTTCTGCACTGCAGGCATTCCCACGCCCTACATTACCGAACTTGCAAACAGCAAGAACGTCCGATTGCTTTCCATTGGCGAAGTTGACGCCGCCCGCATCATGGGCATCCATCCGGAACTTACCGCAAGCGTCATTCCCGCAGGCACCTACGCAGGGCAGGAAGCCGACCTGCAGACCCTTGGGGCAAAGGCTGTTCTCGTAACAAACCAACTGACGGACAACGCTACCGTTGCTAAAGTCGCAGAATCCGCCTTCGCAAACTCCGCGGCAAGACATGCGTCAACCTCCACCGCAAATTCCGAGGCCGTCGCAGCAGCCCTCGAATTTGCAACCGCCAACGTTCCCGTGGCCTTCCATCCGGGCGCAGCAGCACTCTACGCCAGCAAGAACCTTAAAGTAGAAATCGTCGAGCCTCTTCAGGCCCGCGGTCCCATCCCCTCTACAGGCGACTAAGGAGAACTGATGTATAAACTATCCCTCGACATGTACCAGACTTTGGCCCTTGCCGTTGTGGTTCTCGTCATCGGCGCAAACCTCAAGAAGCAAATCAAGTTTCTGGAAAAATTCTGCATTCCCTCCCCTGTGGTGGGCGGCATCCTGTTCGCCTTCCTTTCCTGCATTCTGTACAAGTTGAATCTTCTAGAATTCCAGTTCGACGAAACCCTGAAATCCATCTGCATGATGGTATTCTTTACTTCCGTCGGTTTTAATGCCAACCTGAAGATTCTCAAGAGCGGTGGCGTCAACCTGATTCTCCTCCTGATTTGCGTCTGTACGCTGATTCTCTGCCAGAATGGTCTTGCCGTTGTTCTCGCCAAGGCACTTCACGTAAGCCCGCTGGTAGGCCTTTCCGCAGGATCCATCTCCATGGTGGGTGGCCATGGTACTGCAGGAGCTTTCGGCCCCGTCCTTGAAGACTTCGGCATGGAAGGCGCCACCACCCTCTGCACCGCCGCCGCCACCTTCGGCCTTGTGGCAGGCTCCCTCATGGGCGGCCCGCTAGGGCGTAAACTCATCATCAAGAGAGACCTTCTCAAGACCGCAAACACCGCCCACAAGGAAGAACTGAAGGAAGAACAAAGCAAGTACCGCCGTTCCGCACAGCGTTACTCCACCGCCGCATTCCAGCTTTCTATCGCCATGGGTCTTGGAACCGTCGTTTCCATGCTTCTTTCCAAGACAGGCATGACCTTCCCCGCCTACATCGGATCCATGATCATCGCCGCCATCATGAGAAACATCTGCGAATACAGTAGCAAGTACGAAGTGCACATGGGTGAAATCCGGGACGTAGGTGGCATCTGTCTTTCCCTGTTCCTGGGCATCGCCATGATTACCCTGAAGCTCTGGCAGTTGGCCTCCCTGGCCTTGCCCCTGGTGGTACTGCTCTGTGCACAGACTTTGCTCATGTTCCTGTTTGCCTACTTCGTGGTGTTCAACGTTATGGGTAGGGACTATGACGCCGCGGTACTTTCCGCAGGTGTTTGCGGATTCGGCATGGGAGCAACCCCTAACGCCATGGCAAACATGCAGGCTATTACCACCAAGTTCGCCCCGGCCGTAAAGCCCTACCTGCTGGTGCCCATTGTAGGAAGTATGTTCGCAGACTTCATCAACAGCCTCTGCATCACATTCTTCATCAATCAGTTTTAATTAGGGGCTAGGATTTAGGATCTAGGGGTTAGGGGATAGGTTCTAGGGGCTAGGGCCGCAGGAGGCAAGTTGTTTTAGGGGCTAGGGGTTCGAGGTACGCTTCGCTTGAGGTGTGAGGTCGGAGCTTCGCTCCTAGAGGTTTGATGTACCCTGACCTCTAGTTTCTAATCTCTATACCCTGCACCTTCAAAGGGGGCCTCGCCCCCGACCTCATAACCTCATACCTCACACCTTTTTTCTACATTTGCACGCGATGAAAGATAAAGCACGTAAACTCATTGAAAAATACGAAGAACTGGAATCCGAACTGGGTAATCCCGATGTTCTCGGTGACCAGGCTCGTTACAACAAGATTCACAAGCAGTACAAGGGTATCGAAAAGGCTGTAATCAAGGCCAAGGAATACCTGCAGATGCTTAACGACCAGGAAGAATGGAAGATGGCTCTGGGCGATTCCGACCCGGAAATGGTGGCCATGGCAAAGTCCGAGCTTTCCACCATCGAAAAGGCACTTCCCGGTCTTACCGACGAATTGCAGATCCTCATGGTTCCCAAGGATCCGTGGGATTTCCGTAACGCCACCATCGAAATCCGCGGTGGTACCGGCGGTGACGAATCCGCCCTGTTTGCTGGCGACCTGTTCCGTATGTACCGCGCCTATTGCGAAAAGATGGGCTGGAAGATTACCATCCAGGACCTGAGCGAAGGTACCGTGGGCGGCTACAAGGAAATTCGCGCCTTTATCGAAGGCGATAGCGTTTACGGCACCCTGAAGTTTGAAAGTGGTGTTCACCGCGTGCAGCGCGTCCCCGAAACCGAAACCCAGGGCCGCGTGCATACCTCTGCCGCTACAGTCGCAATCCTTCCGGAAGCAGAAGAAGTGGACGTAGAAATCCGCGAAGCCGATATCCACATGGACACTTACCGCTCCAGCGGCGCTGGCGGTCAGTACATTAACAAGACGGACTCCGCAGTCCGTTTGACCCATATTCCTACAGGCGTGGTGGTAAGCTGCCAGACAGAACGTTCCCAGCTCCAGAACCGCCTGCACGCTATGGAAATGCTCCGTTCCCGCATCCTTGACGAAGTCATCGCCAAGAAGGAACGTGAAGAAGCCGCCAGCCGTAAAGCCCTGGTGGGTACCGGCGACCGTTCCGCAAAGATCCGTACTTACAACTACCCCCAGAACCGCGTGACCGATCACCGCATCGGCCTCACCCTGTACAACCTGGACCAGGTGGTAGCAGGCGACCTTCAGGAAGTCATCAACGGCCTCCAGATGGCTAACGCTCAGGAAAAGTTGGGCAAGTTCCAGGCATAGTCCTGTCCGCAAGCAAGGAAGGCGCGCGCAATGGCAAACCCGCAAAATGCTCCCATGACGGTTCTGGAAATCCTGAACCGCACTAAGGTCTTCTTCGAAAAGAAGGGCGTTCCCGACCCGCTTCTGGACGCCCAGTACATCATCAGTCACGGTCTCAAGATGAAGAACCGTATGGATCTGTACTTGAACTTCGAGAAGCCCTTGACCCCTGCGGAGCTGGATGAATTGCGTCCCATGGTAGCGCGACGCGCCAACCGCGAGCCCCTGCAGCACATTATCGGCGACACAAGCTTCCGCGGCTTTATCATCAAATGCGACCCTCGCGCCCTCATTCCCCGTCCCGAAACTGAGATGCTGGTGGATATGGCCCGCGACCGCCTGAAGGAAGTGGAAGCCCCCTTTATCGTTGAAATCGGAACTGGCTCCGGCTGCATTTCCATCGCTTCCGCCAAGGAAATTTCTGGCGCCAAGGTTCTAGCCTGCGACGTTTCTGAAGACGCCCTGACTCTGGCCCGCGAAAACGCTGCCGCCAACGAACTGACCGACGACAAGCTGACCTTTGCCCAAGGCGACCTGCTGGAAGCCGCTACCGCCGACGCATTGACCGCCGCAGGTCTCGCTGCCGACCAGAAAATCGATTGTCTGATTGCGAACCTCCCCTACATTCCCGACGGCGAAAAACCGAACCTCCAGCCCGAGGTGGCAAACTTCGATCCGGCTCTTGCCCTCTTTGGCGGTGCCGACGGTCTCGATCTGGTCCGCAAGCTTTTACAGCAGACAGAAGGTCGCATGAATTCCGGCGCATCCATCCTTCTGGAAATCGGTTCCGAACAGGGAACCATGCTGGAAGCGGAAGCCTCTAGCTACCCCTGGCTGACCTTCACCGGCATTCACAAGGACTACTGCGGAAATGTCCGTTTCGTAAGTTACAAGGCGAAATAGCCCGCCCAACTCCGAGCAGCACAAACCTAAAACATTTACAAAGTTTTGAAGACCGTTTTAAGGACGGTCTTTTTTTAATCTGCGTACTAATTACATCTTTTCTATATGATTCACCATGAATTATATGGCAGGTAAAAATTGCAAGTAAATGAAAAAAATTTTTTTAAAGGGCTTATCTTGGCAATCTTTAAGGCTTTCCAAAAGCCTAAATTTAAAGGGATTAGCGATTGGAAGAAAACGACACAAATCTGCCAAAAAAAGGAAAAACATGAAAGTCTCCATTCTTGCTCTATTCGTCGCTTCGCTAGCCCTGCTTTCCGGCTGCGCCAAGACCATGATGCTGAACGCCCCCGCCCTTTATGATCAATACCTTACCAGGAGCTACAACCAGCCCCACAACGCATGTTACAACGCGGTCATCAGGACCTTTTACGATAGGGGCGTCGAACTCACCAAGGCCGACCCCATGGAAGGCAAAATCGTGACAGAAAGACATGTTGCCGCCATCTACGCCAGCTACGGAGTGGTCGGAACAATATCTCATCGTTACTATATCGACGTAAAGGGAAACAAGGAGCAATGTACCATCAAAGTCACGAAGTACAAGGCTTGGAAGGGAGACAACGAGGTTCCTGACGTTCAAGTAGATGCAGTCTACAGTTACTATTGGGCTCCGCTGTTCGGAGGTTTCGAAAGCAATTTCGAAGAGGACGAAGACGAAATCCGTTCTGGCGACGACATTTTGGCGGTCCTCAACCAGCACCGTCCAGAATTTGACGACATACACCAGAAATACATGAAAAAAGCCAAAAAAAGCTTTGAAGGCATCGTCGCGCTGAAATTCACGATTGCACCCGCCGGAAACATCATCGACATTTCTATCGAGAAGACAACAACTGGAGAACTTGAATTTGACCAGCAAATCAAGAAAGCCGTTAGCATGTTGAATTTTGGGGCGATTTCTGGAGGCAACAAGACAGTCATCATCCCGATTAGCTTTACAGACAAGGAAACGGATTCCAGTAAGAACGGCGGACGTAGAGTCAAGGGCGACGGAAGCGGCGGCATCGGGAGCGGTGATGTCAAGGTCACGGGCAACAACCGTATGGCGGCGGATATAATGAAGGTCGTGAAGCAACGTACACCCGCACTCAGGAACATCTACAACAAGTACCTGGAAAAGGACCCTGCCTTCGAGGGTAAAGTTGTCTTGAAATTTACCATCGGTACAAACGGAGATGTCCTTTCCATATCTATCGTATCATCCTCTACAAACAATGACATATTCGACAAGGAAATCAAGAAAAAAGTGAGTTCCTGGAATTTTGGCAAGGCCGAAGGTGGCAACACAACAGTAACAATTCCGTTTACCTTCTCAGAATAAAAAGAAACACGATGAAACAATTCCTGAAAGCACTTTTTCTTTTGCTGTTTTGCGCCTCAGTCGCTTCCGCAGCCTACGTCGCCGTACTCGAGACAAGAATAGACCCGACTATAAAAAAGAAGGTCGAGCTTCCAGACCGTCAGTACCTCACCAACGTTTTGCGGGAAGAAGCCATCAGGGAACTTCCCGCGGAGCAAAACTACACCATCATGACTCGCGAGAACATCAGCGCCATGCTCCCGCCGGGCAAAGCCATCGAAGACTGCGAAGGTAGTTGCCTTGCGGAAACAGGCAGAAACATCGCAGCCGACTACATTTGCCAAGCTCATGTTGGAAAGTTCGGTTCAAAGCTCACAATTTCAGCGGAAATCTACGAAACTGCAGGCAACAAGCTTGTCGCCAGTTTTAACGGACAAGGCGCAAACGTGGAGGCACTTCTGAAGGTCATCAAAGATAATGCTCCCGAATTCTTCCGCAAGGTAAAGGATGGCGTTCATGAAATTTCATCAAGTGGCATAACAGACCAAGACGACGAAATCGAAGAGGATGAAGAAGAGTTCAATCTTAACAAAGTGAACATTTCAGATAATTCTGAATATCGCGAGACTCGCCCTCGTTCCTCTAAGCCCATCGGCAGCGTTCCCTCCACGAACAATCCATTAAGAAGCGGTTGGCTTCGCTGGGGAGCAATCATTGGTGGAAGCACATTACTTACAACAGGCATTGTACTTTGGGCTAATGGAACAACCGATATTGAAGGAGGGCAAACCAAAAGTGCAGTGGGCATCGCCTTGAGCCTCATTGGAGCCGTCGGCATAGGATTCGGATTCATTTTCTAGAGGCCTTGAGGTTTATTTTGTTCCAATCCTTATCAAAAACACCATTCTATTTTCTTGCGTTCTTTCTTCTATGTTCCTGTTCGAATAACATGGACATGGACGACGACATCCTGGACGAATATCTTATAAGGCAAACATCCTTCTATATCGACAAGACGGACAATGAATATCTAGAACTGTTATCCCAGTCCTTTGGCATTAGCAAGGACAAGGTAAGAAAGGTCCAGAAGCACATCATTTCCAAGAAGAACCAGGCCACGGTGGAGCGGGATTACGACCGTGCCATCATCCAGAAAATTGAGGCACTCAAAAAATCCAACAAGGACGACCGCCGTCTAGATTTCGTATATAACGTCCTGGCTCCATATCTGAGCGCCCTCAGCCGAAACGAACCCCTGCTGGTAAAGGAAAGCAATCTTTTTCAGGAACAGGACGTTGTTGAACTTTTTGAGAAATTCTTCCCCGGCGGTGGCAATAGTTTTGCAGATTTGGTTTCGTCGGCACACGGTTATTTTAAAGGAGAATACTTCAACATCAACAAACAGCACAACGTGAATAAGGTCCTGATGTCCTACGGCCTGCTGCTGGATTTTGAAATTGAATCCTGCGCCAACGTCATGCAGATTCAAGATACCATTCTCACCCCCATGGCCTATAAGGGCGATTCTGTGGCAGTGCTGAAAACAAGGCGCATCATTCCGGGCCTGCTGCCGTCAAAAATCGGCTACAGCTCTGCCGCCACCTATTTCGTAATCGTAATTGACGATGCCGTAGAAAAACAGGTCAAGAAATTCACCAGGGAGCTGAAGGCCGATTTCAGCAAGTATGGATCAAAGAATGACCTCTACAATAGATATTGGCGGCTAATCGGTTTACCCAAGTTCGATATATTTAAGGCCAACGAAATCTATTCCAAGCTCCTGGAAAAGGATTTCGGCGGTAAGTCAAGAGAGTTTATCAAGTACGCCCAGGAAATGGAGACCGTCATTCACGAGGCGAAACATCAGGTGGACGGCATTGAACATCCCGAGTTGACGCTCAACCTTGATATCGAATTTTCCGCCCACGTGACTGCTGCGATTTTTAGCCCGGCACCCCACGTGGCACTGCTCTCGGCGATACAGCGCATGGACAACTTCGGGATTTCCCTGGGAGACACGACCAGCTACAATGTTTCCAGACAGCTTTGGGAACTGGCCATCAAGTCGGCAGAAGACTCCACCTACTCCGAGCAGCAACTGAAAAACGACCTGATTGAAATTTACAACAGCTACCGGACAATCCGGGAAAAACAAAGCTTCGAGAAACTTGACGATTTCCGGGATCAAGTCGTCTCAAAATTACTCAAATAAATCCGGGTGTTCCTGCATCTCATCCAGCTGGATCTGGTGGAGAACGACGCGGCCTTCGGAAAGGCTCATCTGGACATCAATCAGGCGCTGGTTCTTAGAACCACGGAACTTCAAGTCCAGGCAGCGCTGTGCCAGCACAAACGGGCCATCCACAAGGATATCTGCAAAAGTCAAAAGCTCCAGGCATTCCGGCATCTGGTCCTTCATGGACATCAGGCGTTCATACGTAAAGCCCGAAAAAATCACCAGGTTCAATCCCATTTCCTTGATTTCGCGGGCCAGCGGCACAAGGGCCTTGGCCTGGAACATGGGGTCCCCCCCACTTAAGGTAACACCATCCAGCAAGGGATTCTCCTGGATCATCTCAAGAAGTTCCTTGAGGGAAATCAGGTGACCGCCCTCAAAGTCGTGAGTCTGCGGATTGTGACAGCCGGGGCAGTGATGAGAACAGCCCTGAGTAAAAATGGAAAAGCGGATGCCCGGGCCGTCCACGAAGGATTCCGGCTCTACACCCGCTATACGTAACTGAATATCATCAAAACTTTGAAAGTTCATTTTTCTCGTACCAGTTTTACAGCTGATCCTGAACCAAGTTCAGGATGACATTCAGGGGAAATTAGTTTTCAGCACAGTCACAACCGTGCTTCACGCGGTCATTGACTTCAGCAAGCTTTGCATTGTTGAAACGATCCACTGTACCTACCAGGTAACCAGTGATGCGGCGGATGCGTTCAAAGCCAACGCCTTCTCCGTACTGGGACTTTTCCTTATCAGACATTTTTCACTCCTTGACTGTGACTTTGTCTATTGTCTTTTTGATCTATAAAAAATTCTATTAGCGAATACCGAGGAATGCAGGCATACCCGGGAACTTCTTGCGGAGTTCCTCGATCTTCTGCGGGTCGATGGAATGACCTTCCTTACGGCCGCAACGGGGGCACACATCGTTAATCACGCCAACATAACCGCAAACCGGGTCGCGGTCCACCGGATGGTTGATGGAGCCATAGCCGATGCCGGACTTTGCCATGAAACGCACGATCTTTTCGAATGCATCCAGGTTCTGGGTCGGGTCGCCATCCATTTCGATGTAGCTGATATGGCCAGCATTGGTGAGGGCGTGGTACGGAGCTTCCAGTTCGATCTTCTTAAACGCGCTGATCTTGTAGTACACCGGCACATGGAAAGAGTTGGTGTAGTAATCACGATCGGTAACGCCCGGAATGATGCCGAAGCGCTTCTTGTCCATGCGGAGGAAGCGACCGGAAAGGCCTTCTGCCGGAGTTGCAAACAGGGTGATGTTCACACCGAGACGCTTGGATTCGCTGTCGCAGAAGTCGCGCATGTGCTGGATGATTTCCAGGCCCAGGCGCTGAGAGGATTCGGATTCACCGTGATGCTTACCGGTAAGGGCCACCAAAGTTTCAGCAAGACCGATGAAACCGATAGAAAGAGTACCGTCCTTCAGGACTTCGCGAACTTCGTCATTCCAGCCCAGCTTTTCGGAGCCAATCCAGATACCCTGACCCATGAGGAAGGGGAAGTTCTTCACGCGCTTACGGCTCTGGACTTCCATACGTTCCAGCAGCTGATCACGGACAAGAGCCAGCATACGGTCCAGTTCCTTGTAGAACAGGTCCAAAGACTTCATCTTGAGAGCGATGCGCGGAAGGTTAATGGAAGTGAAGCTCAAGTTACCGCGACCGAAAGTGATTTCGTGGTCGGGACGAGCGGAGTTACCAATAACGCGGGTACGGCAGCCCATGTAGGCGATTTCAGTTTCGGGACGGCCCGGCTTGTAGTAAGCAGCATTGTACGGTGCATCCATGAAGCTGAAGTTGGGGAACAAGCGCTTTGCGGAAACGCGGCAAGCAAGCTTGAACAAATCGTAGTTGGGATCTTCAGGGTTCAGGTTCACACCAGCCTTCACGCGGAGGATCTGAATCGGGAAGATTGCGGTTTCGCCACCACCCAAGCCTTCTTCTGTGGTAAGGAGCAAATTGCGGATTACCATGCGGGCTTCAGGATCGGTGCACATACCATAGTTGATGCTGGAGAACGGAGTCTGAG
The DNA here is from genome assembly GCF_003149045.1 of Fibrobacter sp. UWR4. Classification (NCBI taxonomy): domain Bacteria; kingdom Pseudomonadati; phylum Fibrobacterota; class Fibrobacteria; order Fibrobacterales; family Fibrobacteraceae; genus Fibrobacter; species Fibrobacter sp. UWR4. Next base: position 11,107 of record NZ_QGDU01000012.1, read on the forward strand.
CACCGGCGCGGCTGTGCATAGAGTTCAGGTTGTGAACGAAGGCTTCCATTGCCTGGAAGGTAGCCTTATCGGTTTCTTCGTAAGCCTGCTTTTCAGCAAACTTCTGAGCACCCATGACGATTTCGGTAGAGAAAGTCTTGGAGAGTTCGCGAGCTTCGGTCTGGACAAACTTTTCGTTAGGAACGAGAGTTGCAACCATGCCCATTTCGAACATTTCGTCGTGAAGCTTCTTGACGATGGGGCGGAGTTCTTCTTCTTCCTTACCGGTGAGAAGAATCAAGGCCTTCACCATGTTGTTCAGGTAAGCCTTGCGGTAAGTGATGCGAACGCCGTCGGCCATGGCATAGTCGAAGTTAGGAACAGCCTGGCCACCGTGCTGATCGTTCTGGTTGGACTGAATAGCGATAGCTGCGAGAGCTGCGTAGCTGCGGATGTCCTTGGGTTCACGGAGATGGCCGTGACCGGTATTGAAGCCGTTCTTGAAAAGCTTGATCAAGTCGATCTGGCAGCAGGTCATGGTGAGGGCGTAGAAGTCCAAGTCATGAATATGGATATCGCCTTCGGAATGAGCACGGCTGTGTTCCGGCTTCAGCATCATCATGGTGTAGAAGTGCTTTGCAGATTCGGAACCGTACTTGAGCATGGTACCCATGGCGGTGTCGCCATCGATGTTTGCGTTTTCACGCTTCAGGTCGGATTCCTTGGCGGAGCTGAAGGTGATGTCGCGGAGAGTGTGCATGAGGCGAGTATTGACTTCGCGGACGCGAGTACGTTCTGCACGATACAGAATGTAATTCTTGGCGGTGTCACCGTAACCGGCTTCGGTCAAAGCCTTTTCTACAGCGTCCTGGATGTCTTCAATTTCGGGCTTGGTCTTGCCTTCTGCTTCCAGACGGCCAACTGCATAAGCAGCGACCTTGAGAGCGGTACTGCTAAGAATGTCTTCACCACCGAGAAGGTCCATCTGAGACTGGGAAGCCTTAATTTGTTCTTCAAGTTCGCCGGAGGCTCTAAAAGCCTTGATGATGGCGTCGGAAATCTTCTCAATGTTGAACGGCATCTCACGGCCGTCACGCTTCTTCACGGTAAAGATCATCACACAATCCTTATGACAAAGCGGCCCTCACGTCTGCTCCTGCCGTTTTTTGTCAAAAAAGTTCTTTTCCTTCTAATTTCACTATATCTTGTGTTAAAATCCTAACCGCCACCACAAGATGTGGTGTACAAGATAATAAAAGAAATGACGTTTTGTAGAGATTTCGACAAAAAAATCTTATTTTTTTTCAGCCAAATGACATATTTTTGTAAGTTTTGTAAAACAAATTTGACTTTCAACAAAAAACAAACAACTACTCAAAAAAGCACCCACTTTTTTAAACCTTTGATTCATAAAGAGTTAGAGAATCTGCATGAAAATATGGATATTTTTTGAGCCGATGCCTTGACAAATCCGCTTGTATTTATATGAGGCCCAGCCCGACAGTTTCGTCACTAGATATTGTGGTAGGGATCGCAAACCATATCTAGTAGGGATGTCTTTTTTCGAGGGAATGGATGTAGAGAGATTTCAGGAGGCGTCTGGTTTATTTCGGGACGAATCTGGTTTGCGTCGGGTTTGTCTCAGGAACATCTCGGGTTTGCGTGGGGACGCATCGGGATGAGGAAAAGGGAATGTTCGTTCGCAGTCCCCCTGCTTCGCAGGGCTGCTCGCTCACCCTAAAGGGCTTATCGCTTCGCTCAAAGCTCAAAAATCGGCTTCACGCGCTTCGCGCACAACCCGATTTTTGCCGCACCCTCTTCGAGGGCGCTTGATTTCCCTTTTCCAAGTCGATAAAACAAAAAGAACCACTCGTTGAGTGGTTCTTTTGTTTTAGAGCGGGAAAAGGGACTCGGACCCTCGACCCCGACCTTGGCAAGGTCGTGCTCTACCAACTGAGCTATTCCCGCGGGGTGACCCATATATAGCTAAATATTTTCAGCTTGTAAAGGGATATGGGCCATTTTTTTGAACTTTTTTTGTTTTTCTTCAGGTTTTAGTACTTCAGTTCTGTTACGACGCTAATGAAAGATGAAATTTCCACGGAATCGGCGATGTTCATGCCCATGGAGCCATCCCCTCCGCCAAGGAGACTCGCCAGTCCATCATTGAACCCACCAGATCTGCCCATCTTAGCCTTATACAACCTTGGTTGAGCATCCATCACCACCTCATTTACGGCCATGTAGTCTTGAAGCCCGCTGGCGGCGTTATCGCCAACATTCACCACATCGCCTATCTTGCCACCGAAGCCTTCCGCCAAAGCCTTTGCTCGAGCAAGAGCCTTTTGCCCCGCAAGGTTCGTTACCTGGATTCGCAGGGAATCCTCATTACTCAGGGCCGGCTCCGCACGGCGCGGCAGAACATGTTCAATGCCCGCCAAAGCCGAGAAGAATGTTACAGCAGCATCCTTGGAACGGAAATTCACCGTTACATTCTGGCGAGCAGCAATGGGGTTCTTTCCGCCATCCTCTCTCAGTTCCCACTTAGTCTTCTTACTGATGACCAAAGATTCCGTATTCACATCAGACACAGCAATACCAAGATTCTTAGCCAAGTCCTCAATCTGACCACGTTTTTCAGCCACCTGCTTGTAAAGCAGTTCCTTATTGGAGCCATCAATTACAATACAAGCGGAAACAATGAACTTATCAGCAAGGAACTTCTTATTTTCGTACTGATTCACCGTGATGTAGGAATTCTTGGATTCATTCTTTCCTACAAGACGCATGGAGGCCTGTACATTCGCAAAGACGCCCACCGAATCCGTAGAGTTAAATTGATCTACGCTGGAGTGTCCACTGACAGTAATTGCGGTTCCTACATTCGCCCCAACACTCTGGGCATATTCATCCGCCTTCTGTTTCACCTTTTTACAGGCACTCTTAATCGTTTCCACTTCCATGGCCTCCGCATTTTTCAGCTGAGACCAGATGCGGGATTCTTCCACAAAAGAGAATTGAGTCAATTCCTGTTCCAAAGTTTCAGCGTCATCCTTGCTAGAAAGAATCACTCTAAAATGTTGAGTAGCAACGAAGCCATCATCTCGACGTATGTTTTTCTCATAGGTCCAGTCCTTCTTTACGTCAACACTAGTCTGATCAACTCTCTTTTCATCAATATTCATTTTTTTGAAAAGAGCCATAACCTTTTCTCGATTGGCGTTCATCAAGGAGAAAGCCTTGCCCTTATCCTTATTCCTCTGAAAAATACTGAAGGTAGTGATGTATTCATCAGCAACGAACATATGCTGATCTTCACTTGCTACAGTGATGGTTCCGCGGCCGGTTTTCTCCAACACAGGCTTGGAATCAGGTAAGCCCAAGGCCGGGCTTTGAGAAACAACATCTTGTCCAGCACCATTCTGCTGATTCCACAGCAAGCCGAGGCAAACCGCAGACAGACCTGCAATCGCTACTAAAGAAACTTTGTTAGACATAAAGAACCTCCTTGTTTTCCTGCAATATACGCAATAAAGGAAACGCCGAGTACGGAATACGCAGCAAAAATTTACTTACACAATTTGGAATATTACTTTTTGGAAGTGGCCAAATTTGCAACCGCATTTACCACACAGGCAACCACGATGGTGGTGGTCATGCTGATGAGGGGCATCCAGGGCCAGCTAAAGATCCCGCCAAGAACCGCAGGCACCTTAAAGGCAGGAATTCCCTGCACAAGAATCAAGCTTCCCATACCGCAAAGGACTGCCACAATGACCACCCAACCGCGGAGTTTTTTCAGGCCAGTACCGAAGACTTTTTCTCCGAAGAACGCCAGCAGGAACATTCCAAGAAGGGGGCCCGTAAAGAGGCCGGTAAAGAACACGGCATTCTTCAAAAGGCTTCCCTGCTGGGTGGCCGCAAAGAGTGCACCGAACACGCCGAGAACACCCCACAGGACCGTCCACAGCTTTGCACGCTTGAGACCGCCAAGGCCTTCGTTTTCCTTCCAGCCAAAGAAATCCCTTTCGGACGTATTGCTGAGGGAATTGATGGCCCCAGAAAGGGAGCTCATGGCGGCAGCACAGATGGCAGCGACAATCAGGCCTGTTACACCTTGAGGCAGGCTATTTACAATAAAGTAAGGAAACACGTCATTCTGTCCAAGACCTTCGGGAAGAGGCGCGGACTTAGCCATCTGGTAGTAGACATAAAGCGCAGCACCCACCCAATAGAAGAGGATAGAAACCACAACGCCCAGCACCATGGAAAGTACGCTGGAACGGTTGGCGGCCTTTACATCCTTGCAGCTGAGGTAGCGCTGCACGAACTGCTGGTCGCAACCGCGGATGGCAATTTCCAGAATGGCGTAGGCAAAACCTGCAGAAATAAGAGTACGGGCATTGGAAATATCCAAGCTACCGTCAAACCATTTCGTCTTGCCGGCCTCCCCTGCCATGCGGGCCATCTCCCCAAGGCCGCCTACGGAATTGGAGATAATCAAAAGAACGAGAGCGCCACCGCCAAAGAACACGATAAACTGCATCACATCGGTCCAGATAACCGCCTTGATGCCGCCAAACCAGGTGTAGAAAATAGCGACGGCTGCAGAAACAATAATGGCCACCTTCAAGTCGATATGCAGAATCTGCGCGAGCACCAGGGACGGCGCATACAGCAGGATCCCCGTACGGAGTAACAAATGCAAGCAATAGAATACAGCGGCAAGTCTACGGACGGGCCTACCAAAACGAACTTCAAAAAGTTCGTAGGCGCTGGAAATTCCCGAATTCTGGAAGCGAGGAATAAAAACCTTCCCCACCACGAAAATACTGATGAAGGCGCCAATCTGGAACATGAGGAAAGTCATGTTGTCGCCATACACATCCGCAGGCGCCCCAAGGAAAGTGGTAGCGCTGACGGAGGTTGCAATAAGGCTAATGCCAACAGCAATCCAGGGCATGGAACCACCGCCCAGCATATATTCCTTCAGGTTCTTGTTACCGCGGGAAACCCACAGACCGATAAAGAGGGAAACCAGCAGATAGCCCACCAGGACTAGCCAATCAACAGCAGTAAACATAGGACCTCAGGAGGTTAGTTTGCAGCGGTATCGTCCAGAGAACGTTCTTCAAACTGGACAACACGGTTACGGCCGCTTTCCTTAGCCTTATACAAAGCCAGGTCAGCATTCTTCACCGCCTTTTCCATGTCGTTAAATCCAGGAGACACCAGGTAAGCACCAACGCTCACCGTCACCTTCAGCGGTTCTGCCTGGTGGATATCGAACACCAGCTTTTCAATAGCCTTACGGATACGTTCGGCAGTTTCGATCATGCCTTCAGCAGTAGTATCAATCAGACCCACCACGAATTCTTCGCCGCCGAAACGGCCCACCACATCAATATCCTTACGGATTTCAGCGCTGATGGTCTTCGCAAAGCCGTTAATCACCACGTCACCAATATTATGTCCGTAGGTATCGTTCACATGCTTGAAATGGTCAATGTCCATCATCAGGACACCGATATCGTACTTCATACGATTAGCACGAACCTGTTCGGTACGAAGTCTTTCAAAGAGGGTGCGCTTGTTCATGAGCCCCGTCATGCTGTCGCGGGAAGCCATTTCCTTACCATGTTCGAACTTGCGTGCACGGTCATAGGCAAAACCTGCAACCCCTGCAAAGGCCTTCAAAAGTTCCTTTTCATGTTCACTATAGGGACGGGGAAGTTTGCTTTCCAGACAGATAGCAATATCAGCCACCGCGGAATCCGGTTCAGCCGCAATAGGCATCACAAAAAGCTGACGGAGTTCCAGATTACGTTTTTCATTGTCATTCAAACGAGGTACGTAGTCATTAAAACCGGCAGAGAAGGTACGTTCCACAGGACGGTTACGCATCAAGGCAAGAACAAAGATGCCCTTGTCGTCCAAGGTAAAACGTTTTTCCGCAAATTCCGAACTGTCGTCACCTTCACAGAAAACAACTCGGCCAGAGTTTTCTGTTCCCTTGTTCAGCACCAGGATGGTCAAGCGTTCGTAAGCCACATTATTACGGACATAACTGATAATCTGCTTGTAAATATCCTTCACGGTCATGGTCTGGAAGAACTTACGCTGGTAGTTGTACAGGCCACTGTACTGCTGCAAGGCAATATGCTTCTGTGCAGAAAGGAAGCCCTTGAAGTCCAGCATAGAGATCGCACTTGCCACAAAAGCCAATGCCTGGGCAGTCACATCGGTAAAGGCGTTAGGATAAGTAGAGTCCATGACCAAGGCGCCAATACGATGGCCACTGTGATCCAAAATGGGAACAGCCACCACAGATTTGATAGGCGGATGATCGATATAATAGGAAAGGCTCTTACTACCAGGAAGATCGCCTTCCAAAAGGCGGTTCACACCCGAGCGGAAAAGCTGACTTACAATGCCAGAATTTTCGGAAATACGGACACAAGGATCCACAGAAGATTCCTTGTCGTTGACATAGTTACGCACACCCCATTCCCTGGGGCTATTCATCTGGGTAAAGACGATAATGGTATTGACGTGGGGAACAACAGCCTTGAAAGAACGGAGGATATCCGACACGCCCTTATTGATATCGGCATTTGCACGGGCCCACACCTGACTCACCTTCAAGGCGGATTCCGGTTCATTGATCATGCCGTTTTCGTTGCGGAACTCAGAACGGAGATCTGGAGAAACCACAGGAACTGTTCCGGTAGCCTTGGACTTAAAACTGATGACGGGAAGAGTTGCCGTAGAGGTGGAATTAGGGCCCGCCAGACGCGGGCGATTCATCATCCCCAGAAGCAGCGCCACCACAGCAAAGGGTATTGCGAAAAGGAACATTCCTCCCTGGAAAGCCAGGCCAACAAGGAGACCTGCCACCACAAACATGATTTCGGCAACTGACATATTTTCTCTCTTCTACAAACGGAAAGAACGATACAACATCACGGAGGCCACTCCCCCATAAATGAAATGACTGATCCAAGCCGCCCAGAAGGGGGTCAAGGCACCGTTCTCACCCATCTTAAGTCCAATTCGTTCAACGATATAATAGCTAAATACAATCAACAGTCCAACGCCGAACTTCTGGGAAAGGCCTCCAGAACGGCTATATCGGTGGCAAAGGGCGGCGCCAATCAAAAGCACAATCAAGTTCATCCAGTGGGCGGACCTCTTGAAGTGCAAAGCGGTCTCCATCGCCTTAACATCTTCACCTGAACGTTTGAGTACTTCGATGCGGTTTTTCACCATCTTGGAATCCATTTCATCGGATATCTGACGTTCATTGATAAGATCGTCCGGATGAGTCGATACCTTACCGCAGAGAGTCTCATTGCGAAGTTTGTGTGCCACAATTTCGCCCGTATTTTTCAGTTCACGCAAATAACCCCGGTCAAACAGCCAGCAACCTTCCGAACGTCCCGCGATTTTCGGTACGCTGGAATCCCCAGGAGTTTTCTTTTCGACCCAACGGACCACACGGGCGTCGATACGTTCCTCAAGGCGGCCCTGGTTGCGAATCAGGAGCACCACGTCACGACCAGTGCGACTCTTTCCGGAATAGTACTTGAAGAACCAGCTAGCCCTTTCGCTATCGATAAAGGTAAAGTCCTGTTTTTCCTTGATTCGAGGATTCTTCTTTTTCTGGGCATTGGTTTCCATGATTTCCAGACGACGATGGTTCGCATCGGGCAGGATAATTTCACTCATTTCGTAGGAAGCGACGGACATGAGAATACCAAAGACGAAGATGGGTATCAAGGTCTTGAATGGACTTTGACCGGAACTCTGCATGGCGCTCATTTCAAGATGGCGGGCCATGTTACCCACAGATGCAAGGACTGCAATGAACAGGGCCACAGGCGTAATCAGGTACACCATGTAGGGAATGTAACTCACATAGTAATCAATGGCATCCTTGGTATCACGGGCAAGCCATGTCTTGATGTTGCCCACAAAGTCAATCACAGCAAACATCAGGACCGCGCCAAGGAGCACGATCAGGAACATCTTCAGGAAGTTCCACATCAAATACCGGGAGAATTTCATCCAAACCTCCTGGTAAGTTTCTTGAAGATTTTTCCAAAGAAGCCCTTTACCGCACGCAAACCGCGGAAGAACTTGGAATCTCCAGAGAAGCGATCACGAACCATGGCGATGGTAATGAATATGCCAAATACGCCAATGATAATGTTACTCATCCACATGGCAAGAACCGGAGAGACGATCAGACGGTCCGCCATATTTTCGCCACCAATCAGGCAAATCCAGTAAATCACGAAGAAAGCTAGGCTATACAGGATACCCGTGCCGATACCGCCCTTTCGAGCCATAATGCCAAGAGGAGCCCCAATCAGGATAAACACAAAGCAGGCAAAGCCGGTACTGTACTTCTTGTGAATTTCCACCCGGTACTGAGCCGCGCGTTTCTTTTCGGAATCCATGCGCCCGTACAGGCGTTCCGTAGTGCGAAGCGCTGCGATTTCCTGAATACGAAGCCTCTGGAGAGACCTCCTACGCTGGATTGAATCCATAGGGGAAACATCACTGTCGCCCTTCAGTTTCGGGGCAATCGAATCCCCCTCCAGTTGTTTCTGCAAGGTCACGAGAGTTGCCAATCGACGGGGAACCGCCTGGTCTAAAGCCTCCCCGTATTTTTTCTCCGCATCAGTAACCACGTCCATCATCATCTCGATGGGCATTTCGCGGTCACTGCGATAACTGCGGCTACGGCGTTCCAGGCGGTCATCCACATTCTTCATGGCCAGTTCCTGGGAGAAGAAACGAATACGGAAATAGTTTTCCGGATTGTCAGCATCCGTCATGTGGGTTTCGCCACTCTTGAGGCGCAGCATAAGGGTTGCGCCATTATCCGCATATTCCATGGAAGCACTATCCGCATAGATAATGCGGGGAGCCCCCTTCTTTTCCATTTCGTAAATCTGGACTCCATAGAGGGAACCGGAAACAGGATCAATACGGTTTACCCAAAGCTGGACATCGGGGAATTGCGTAATTAGACGACCTGCGTCAATAAAGGCATGAGGTTTCTTTCGTGAAACGGCGTTCATCAATTCCACGGAACGATGGTTGGCTTCCGGCAACACCCAGTTATTAAAGCACACCATCAAAACAGATACCAACATGGCGACAATCAGCACAGGACGCATCAAGGACAAGGGGGAAATACCCGCAGCCTTGCAGGCGGTAATTTCCTGGTCCCCAGACAGTCTTCCAAAAGCCATGAGGCTCGCCACCAACACAGCCATGGGGATGGAGAGGGACAGCATCCAAGCCAGATTCAGCACAAAAATTTCAAGAACAGTGGAAGCTGGCAAGCCCTTGGAAAGAACATTGTCCAGAATCTTCACCAAAAAGTCCACTACGAATAGGAACGTAATGCCAAAAAGTGCGGCCAAAAATGGACCGACAAGCTCTTTCAATACGTAGCGAACTAAAATCATTTTTCTCGGGGACTAAATTTTTCTACTTTACGGATGTAAAAATTAGAATTAACCAAAGAAAAAAAATGACCCTGCGTAAAAAGATTCCCCTGTTCTTAGGCATTTTGACTTCCGCCTTTTTGATTAGTTCCTGCGCATCGGGAACTCATGAGAAGATGACCCATACCCAATGGTGTGGCACTCGCTACGAAAAGGCAGAAGAACTGTTTAAGGCAGGCAAGTACGGTCGCACCATCGAAAAGCTGGAAGACATTCTTACCACTTGCGCAGGCACCGGCTATATGGAACAGGCACAGTTCCTTATTGCAGAAAGCCATTTCAACATGGAAGACTGGATTGAAGCTCGTGGCGAATATGGCAGCTTCATTGTCAACTTCCCCGGTTCCCCCTTCATTGAAACCGCAGAATTCCGTAAGGCAATCTCTTCCTTCAACATGGAATTCCGCGTATCCCGCGACGAAGCCAACACCACCATCGCCATGAAGGACTTCGAACGTTACCTTTCCAATCATCCGGACACTCCGCTCCGCGATTCCGTCAATTACTATTACGGACTCCTGGTGGACCGCATGGCCGAAAAGGAATTCCAGACCGCCCGCCTTTACCTCCGTATGGAAAAGCCCCAGGCAGCAGTTATCTATTTCAAGGAATTCCTGGAAACCTATCCCTATGCCAAGCGCCGTCCGGAAGCCCTGATCATGATTTCCCAGAGCTACAATGACCTGGATCAGTTCGAAACAGCAAAGCTCTACTTGAACATTGCCAAGAAGGAAATTCCTGCAGACAGTGCCGATTTCCAGAAGCAGATTGCAAAGACTGAGAAGAAAATTGCAAAGTCCGAGGAAGCCTTCGAAAAACGCCTGAAGAAGGACTCCGAAAAGAAGCGTATCCAGAAGGAAGAAAAGGAACTGCAGAACTAGTTCCTTCGTGTTAGAATGCGGCTCCATCATCTCTTCCAGCAGTTTCTTATTGCAGTCGCTGCAATCTGCGTATTCTCCGGAATCACGCTAGCTGCGGACGATAGCAAGGTGGAACACGACCGAGCCAAGCTTTCCATTTTCGCACAGCCCTCCGTGTCCTTCCTGAGCTTTGACCAGCGCAAGTATTTCCAGAATGCGGTGGACACCCTCTATTACAGCTTTAGGGAAGATGCCGTTACCGAAAGCGAATCCCTAAATGTGGCCAAGCAGGATTTCCAGAAGGTCAACTTCTGCTTCCCGGTTTCCGCCGGTATCCAGTACCAGATTTTCCAGGACAACTTTATCAGTGCGGGCATAGGATTCATTTACGACAACGAATCCGTAGTGCTGACGGACCGCAAGAACCGCACCCACAATTACAGCTATACCATCCAGGGTGTGCCTCTCTTCCTGGAATACCGACTGGCCATACCCAAGAACTTCATGAGCCTTTCCGGCGAATCCCTCTTCAGCATCTCCCTTCGCTGGTACTGGGTTCTCCCCGGCACGGAAATATACACCACCTGGGGAAAAATCGAGGCGGAAACGCCTGCCACTGGTTCCGGCTATGGCGTAAGTCTCGGCTACCTGATTGCCAGCTGGAAGGACTTTAAGGTTTACGGAGATGTAGGCTTCAGCTCCATCAGCGTAAAATCCAAGCAGTCCTTCGCAGACATCGTTCCCGACGGCCCCGAAACAAAGGCCAAGTGGAATATCGGCGGCCTCCAGATGCAGGTCCGCGTAAGCTTCGGTCTACTCAACGAACCCGAAGTCAAAGATGACGATGATGATGACAAGGTTTCTCCGGAGGAATAATGAGTTTCCTTCCGGGCGAAAAACTGCACTACGCAGAAACCCATTTCAAGTTTAAACTTCCCTGGTCCCTGCTGTACAGACCATGGCCAGAAATCCTAGTGGACGCCCCCTTTCAGTTCGTCCCTGGCACCAATCCCGTCCTATGGATCGTGGTTCGTGACGCACACCGATTCCCAACACGAATCGAAGAAATACGACTCAGGATCGAAAAAGAAAGTGATCCAGAAGAACCTAGAGAAACCAAGGTTTCCCTGGACATCCAGGCCGATCAGCAATTCTGTTTCTTCCCAGTGGAATTAGGGAATCTCGCCCCCGGCGTATACAAAGTCCACAGCCAGATTACAGCCCGTCGAAACGGCAAGACAAGAACCTTCTCCCGCTGGAACTATCCGGGACTGAAGCCCAGGCCTTTACGCATCCATATCCTCAGCGAAGCTCTTCCCAAGCCAGAAGGATTCGTCGCTGGAGAAATGCATTGCCACACCCATTATTCCGCAGACCATGTGGAACATGGCGCCACTCCAGCAGTATTCCAGCAGGCTGCGACAGCCATCGGCCTGGACTTTGTAAGCCTTACAGACCACGCCTACGACTTCGCATTCCTGACGGAAGACTACACCAAGGAAGCCCCTTCCCCCCTGCCCCGTTTTGAAGCCCTCCGCAAGGAAGTTGCCGATTGCAATCTTACAGAAAAAGCCAATGGGCAAAACACCGCAGCACCGCTGATGATCGCCGGCGAGGAAGTGTCCGTCGGAAATTCCAAGGGCGAAAACGTCCACATGACCGTACTTGGTCCCTCAGGCTATTTGCCCGGTCTAGGAGACTGCGGCAGGAACTGGCTGGACAACAAGCCCTCCTTCAAGATTCCGCAAATCCTGAAAATGACAGAAGCCCCCTGCTTCGCCGCTCATCCCCATCAGCAGATGGGCTATCTGGAAAAGTTTGTCTTCCGTCGAGGCTACTGGAAGTCCGAGGACCTCCAGACACAAAGTCCCCATCCCATTCGCGGCATCCAGTTCTGGAACGGCCTTAGGGATGAAGGATTTATGCTCGGCCGTGAATGGTGGATCCAGGAACTGGGCAAGGAAAACTTCGTGTTGCCTATTGGCGGCAACGACGCTCACGGTGACCTGAACGACACAACCGCAGTGAACCTTCCCCTGTTCACTTTGAAGAACAACAGGCATCACGTATTCGGCAAAGTACGCACCGTAGTGCAACTTCCAACCGCTCAACAAGACTCCGGCCAACAGGAAAAGCCTACCCCGCGGAACACGAACGTCGTCGCAAACGGACTCACCTGCGAATTGGTCCAGAAGGCATTCTCTGGAGACAACTGCTACGTTACAGACGGACCCGCACTCTGGTGGGAACGCACCTTGGATAGCAACGGCCGCAACAGCGGCCTCCTGTTCCACGCCCGCAGTAACCAGGACTTAGGCGGCTGTTTCCGATACATCAAGATATTTGGTAGGCGCCGCCTCCCCGGCGGCAAGCTCTCCCCCAGGGAAGAGCTTCACCTGGCAAGCCAGGTCGCCACCCTCCCTTCTGTAGACATCCCCGTTGACTTCGAGAACTACGTCTACCTGCGAGCCGAATGCGAAACCGCCACCGGCAAGTTCGCCCTCACCTCCGCCGCAGTCCAACAATAAGAAAAGCTCCCATCGGGAGCCTTTCCTTAATATGCTTGAATTAGCGCTCTGTCATCCCGAGCAGCAGCGAGCGATGTCACACGTTCTGCCCCGATGAAAAGCGAGCGGTATTGACGAAAAGGCCCCGCTTTCGCGGAGCCTTCTTGAAACCTTCATGAACTAGCGCTCTCTTATCCCGAGCAACAGCGAGCGACGCCATACGTTCTTACCGAGACGATAAGCGAGCGGTCTCTATTAGCGGTCCTTATTCAGCCAGGAACTTCTGAGCCTTGTCAGCAACGTTCTGGTTGTCGCCGTAGATCTTCAGGATCTTTTCTGCAGTAGCCTTAGCCTTGTCTGCCTGGCCCAGCTGCTGATAAACGAGAGTCAACTTCCACATGGCGTCAGCAACAGTGGGAACCTCATCTGCAGGTTCATCCTTCTGATAGCGGTCCTTCAAGTCGCCAGTACGCTTGCCGAATTCACCAACGAACTTTTCCAGGAGAGAAGCGGTTGCAGCGTAGTCAGCCTTTTCAATCTTCACGGAAGCGAGACCGTGCATTGCAGCAGAACGAATCAGAGCAGAAGAACCGGCGTTATCCATGGACTTCTGGAACATGTCTGCAGCAGCGTCGTATTCGCCCTTTTCAAACATGGTATTACCGGAAAGGAGTGCGGCCTTAGCGAGAGCCAAACCCTTCAGCTTGCCAGAATTCATCTGAGACTGGAATTCAGTCAGAGCACTATCGTTCTGTGCAGCATACACATAGGACATACCCTTACCGAGCAGGTTAGCCTGTTCAGCAGCTTCAGACTTCTGGAATTCAAAATACTTGTTCATACCAACCACAACAGCCATGACCACCAGCAGTGCTGCAATAATCTTGGAACCGTGGGCCGCAAAAAATTCCTTCATTTCAGAATTCTTGGTATTAGATTCGTTTGCCATAATTAGACGTCCGTTTTTAAAATTTTGTAGTCCAATTCTAGAAAAAAATTGGGCCGTTGTCAGCCAATCTTGACAAAAAGGGACTCACTTACTAACTTTGTCCCCACTACGCCACTCTAGCTCAGCTGGTAGAGCAGCTGATTCGTAATCAGCAGGTCGGCAGTTCAAGTCTGCTGGGTGGCTTATAAGATTAGGGAGGGGGTCCACCCCCTCCCTAAAACCTACCTGGGCACCTGCGTTAGCAGGTGCGTTTTCTATATACTCAAATCTGAAGAGCGCATATCCTGGGGGTCCACCCCCTCCCTAATAGCATTCAAGGCGAGTGCAGCAAAAATAAGCTTGCTTATTTTTATTGCCGAGCCGCAGAGGCGGACGCCAACGGCGTCCAAACCTACCTGGGCACCTGCATTTTGCAGGTGCGTTTTCTATATACTCAAATCTGAAGGGCGCATATCCTGGGGGTCCACCCCCTCCCTAATAGCATTCAAGGCGAGTGCAGCAAAAATAAGCTTGCTTATTTTTATTGCCGAGCCGCAGAGGCGGACGCCAACGGCGTCCAAACCTACCTGGGCACCTGCGTTAGCAGGTGCGTTTTCTTTTTGTGCACTTCGATCATTACCCGCTAGAAGCAGCAACCCAAGGCACTTAAAACGTAGGTTTCGCTTTCGCCCATGCGATAGAAGGGACGCAGGTCATCGTCTTCGGCAACGAAGTCCGCATTGTTCAATTGAAGCTGTTCGTTGATACGTCTCTTGAAGGCGGCAAAGCCATCATCCCAAGGCCTCTGTTCCGGGATTTCTACTACTTGGTTCTTTACATTCAGGGCCTTATGCTTTTTGTTTTTCATATTGATTCCTTTAAGACACTGTTATTATCGTAATTTCCTTTTATTCAGTAAATCAGTGTCTTTCTGTGCAGTAAATATAAAAACAAAGGATGTCATATATTGACATCCCCAGGTTTTCCCAAAATTTCTTGATTTTTATTCGAAATCGTACATGCTGTTGTACGTATTTTCAAGGATTTCGTCTTCCTTGCTCTTGACTTCCGCCTGTTTTTCCTCGGGCTTCTTGTTCAGCTGTTCATAGTACTTTGCGGAAAGACGGTCAATGTGTTCCTCGCTACTTTTCAAGCGCTTACGTAGGCGTTTCAGATCGTCATCCGTAATCGTCAGGCGGGAATTCAGCATCTTGGTGGCCTGCTGCCCCCAAGGGGTCTGAGGATATTTCTCGCGAAGTTCCTTATACATCGCATAGGTACTATCCAGTCGTTCCGGATTCATCTGGTAGTACATGGCCTTCATGTAGAGAGCCTGGGCACCAGACTGGGTTTCAGGATATGCCTGGTAGAGACTATCGAACTGTTCAAAGGCGCGGGCATACGCGGAGTCCACCAGGTCCATCTGCTCCAACGGCATCTCGGACGCTACAGTCCACAAGCTTTCCGCCATCAGATAGCGTTCCTTGGCCTCATCCTCACGAGTCTTCAAGGTAACACGCATCCCCAGGTTCACCTGGGCCTGTTTGGCGTAATCCGTATTGGGATACTTTTCAATCACTTCCTTATACAATTCCTCGGCGGAATCCGGATCGTGCATAAATTCATCGTAAATAAAAGCCTTGGCGTAAGTTGCACGCAGTACACGGACGCTGTCACCGGAACCCTGAATGATATTATCCAGACGCGCCACCGCACTATCCATTTCATCCAGCTTGAACAGGAACAATTCCGCAATCTGGAATTCAGAATTGAAGAAGGAACCCATGTTCGGGATGGAATCCTTTTTCTTGTCCTCGTCATTCTGGTTTCGCATGGCGATCAGGCGTTTCAGGGCGTCGCGACGTTCCCGGCTTTCCTGTCCATACTTACTGACAGACCTGGAAAGGAAACTACTGTCGTAATAGACCACCGCACGGTCATAGTTCATGGTCTTCGTCTGTTCATAATCACCAAGGCAGAAGTAACTGCGGGAAGCGTGTTCAGTTCTTGGATAATCCGAATTCACCTTCTGCAGGATAACCATGGCATCCGCCACCTTGTTTCCCTGCATGGTCAATTCACCAATACGCACCAGGTATTCCGGCTGCTTTGTTTCAAATTCAGGATTCTTGTAAAGTTCCTTGAATTCATCAGCCGCAGGCAAGTACTGTTGCTGGTTGGCCAAACATTCTGCAGCCTGTTCGCCAGCAGTCTGACGTTCACGGACATTCAGCAGTTTAATTTCTTCAGCGGAATAATGCTCTCGAGCCTTTGCCCAATCATCCTTCTTGAAATAAAGTCCCGCAAGTCGGAAATGGGCCTTGGCCTTCATGAAGGGAGTTCCCGCCGTGTCAGCCAGCACCGCTTCCAGGGAAGCAATGGCCTGGTCCGGGAATTCGGCCTGTTCATCCAGGAGGGAAAGCAGGTTCAGTCCCTGGAAATAGTAGGGGTGCTCCTTGGTGGCAACAACCGGTTCAAGGGCGAAGCGGCTAATATTAAACTCGTGATTTTTATAAAGGCAATAGGCGCGCTGGTATTCCACTGCAGGCATGGAATCATGATCGGCAAAGTAGCGTTCAAATTCGTCGTACTTGGTAATCGCCTTGTTCCATTCCTGTTTATGGCGGAAAGATTCGCCAATAAGGAATACGGCTTCGGCGGATCTTTTCTTGTTCTTGGGGAATCGTTCCAGGACTCGGGAACCCTTTTCGATAATCTTGTCGTATTTCTTGCGTTCTTCACCACCAGGCATGGAATTTTCAGGGTCCGGCACACTATCCATACGGGCGGTACGAAGTTCTGCCGCCTGTTCATCCAGGCGTTCCGCATTAAACATGTGGTTCAGATACGCACAGCAAGTACATCCCTCGAAGAGGAACGCAACCAAGGCAAGCATCATGAACCGAATACGCAACATATAGTTAAAAAGATACAAAAACAGGCTAGAACTGATTCAGGTAGGTGATGTAATCGCAGAGTTTCAGTCCCGGAGGCATTACCGTCTTATCAAAACGGATCATGCGGACTTCGGCTGGCTTACCCACCACGCGGGCAATCATTTCAAAATTGTCCTGAGTTTCCCACACGGCGGCATCCAGAACAAGACCGTCTCCGCAATCCGTCTCGCCGGTGCTATTGCCAATGCCGGAAATTCTGGAATTCTGCTTCAAAAGTCGATTAAACACTTCAGGAGCCATGCCCAGATGGTTTGAACTGGAGGAGGAGTCATACACCACTACATGAACCTGACGAAAATGGTTCAGAGAGTCAAAGACAACCGTATAGGTATGCTTGTAGGGTGCGTTATAGAAGGATTCCTGCCAGACGTTATTTCTTACCGGCTTGAAGTTGGAAATAGAATACTTCTTGAAGAATTCCTTGGGAGTTGCGCCATAGCGGACCAGGTAATGCCCCAGCATGGTGGTAAAGTCATGACTGGAGGTAGGCTTGGAGGCTTCACGCAGGCTATCCACCGCGCGGCTCAGGTTTGCAGCAAGACCATTGTTGCCCTTGGATGCAGGAGCAGCCCTTGTCACGTTGGCTTCCTGGATACGCTGCTGAATTTCAGGATATTCCGGGTTGTTACGCTGGATTTCCTGGAACTGCAGGCGGGCACGATCATACTGGCGTCCCTTCAGGTACGCACGGCCCAGAGCTTCCTTCAAGGGAAGATTTTCGGGATAGCGTTCTACAAGAGGTTCAAGAATGTCACAGGCGACCTGCGCACGATCTTGCGGGGAAACGGACGCTCCGGAACCAGAACCTGGAGGAGTCTTTTCACCAAGAGTGTTTACCGCTTCCCGCGCAGGCAGATACTCCGGACGGAATGCCAGAATACGCTGGTAGATCTTCTCGGCAGCATCATAGCGGCCGCGGTATTCATTCATATAGCCCTGTAGCAACAGCAAATGGGCATCCACCGGATACTGGGAAAGGGCATATTCCACTACTGCGGAACAGCTATCCAGCATACCGCTCTGATGGTACAGTTCCGCCAGCAATTCATAGGCCTTGGGAGAATCCCCGTTGGAAAGGCTAACCACAGTTTTCAGTTCCGTTGCAGCCTGAACGGTTCTGGATTCCTTCAGCAAGAGTTCACCGTACCAGAGTCTTGTTTCATAAAGGGCGGGAGCCCTTTCACTTGCCACTCGGGCCAACTCCTGGGCAGCAGCGGTATTACCAGCCAGATAGAGGGAACGGCTTTCAATGTAAGAAGACAAGCCAGAGTTAGGATAACGGCCCTGAAGTTTTCCGGAGAGCAAGGAAAGTCTATCCCTCTGGTTATCATTCAGGGAATCTATTTCAAACAAAGTATTCACGGCACCCCAGATTGCAGGCGCAAAATCAGGATACAGAAGCACTATACCGTCGTAAATATCAAAAGCACTGCCAAAGGATCCATTGCGGAAAAGTTCCTGAGCACGACGCATTTCCGTCTGGACCTGGACCGGCATGGAGGAAGTTTCGGACTTCATGTCCGGGGCATCACCACGGGCCACAGTCGAACCTGCGGGAAGGCCATAAGGTACACCCCCTACAGAAACCTTAGAGGGGCCGTAAATTTGATAAGCGCGAAAACCTCCAAAAGCAAGGAGGGTTACGCAGCACAATGCCAGGAATAAATATGCCGCCTTTTGAGCCGCAGAGGTGGAATTCGCCATAGGCAAAACCGTAGCTTAGGAGTCGAGGAAGTCAGCCAGCTTTTCTTTGTGTTCCTTGCTCTTCTGCAGGCGACGCAAAGTCTTGTTCTTGATCTGGCGGACACGTTCACGGGAAAGCTTCAAGTCTTCGCCGATATCCTTCAGGGTGGTATCTTCAACAGTATCCAGGCCATAGAACATGCGGAGAATTTCTTCTTCACGCTGAGGCAGGCTGGACAAAGTTTCCTGGATGAGTTTCTTACGTTCCTCGCGTTCCAGATCTTCGTTCTGGTTGCCGTCGGAACCCAGCACATCCATCAAGGTGCTGACAGATTCACTGCTGCTAGACACAGAAGCGCTGTCACCAATAGGTGCATCCAGGGAGATGTCCACAATCTTTTCCATCACTTCCACGATGTCCTTCTCGTACGGGGAGAATTCATCCATGGCGATGGTACGTTCATAGTCACCATCATTCTGCATGAGGGCGCGCTTAAAGCGATTTACGAGGGCAAGCTTGTTAGGCGGAATTCGGACCGCACCTACCTGTTCAAACAGAGCTTTCTGGATGGACTGACGGATCCACCACACGGCGTAGGAGATGAACTTCACGTCCTTGTCCATGTCAAAACGCTTAGCCGCCTTGAAAAGGCCCAGGTTACCTTCGTTAATGAGATCCAGGAGGGAAAGACCACGGCCTTGATACTTGCGGGCAACACTGACCACAAAGCGAAGATTGCCGCGGATGAGACGCTGCAAAGCGGACTTTCGAATTTCTTCTGTAGCTCCGGTCTTGATAATCGAAAGCAGAGCCGACTCTTCCTGAGGAGTAAGAGTCGGGAAACGATTCAAGTCCCGAAAGTATAGTGCTTCGTTTGCATCACTCATATATTCACCTATCAATCCAAATTGTACTTCTTTGGAATAATCCAAGAAGTTGCACAAATATGGTTTTTTATCCTAAATCCGTCAAATCTTTTAGTTTATCGTAAGGGTATATTCCCGAACTATGACCATCACTGAAGGACAAAGTCGCGGCATAACGACCTACGGACTGCACCTTTACAAGTTTGATATCGTTGGATACCGTAGAATCGTCAAGAGTTTTCACCCCCGTATGTTCATCTACGCACAAGGCGCAAGGGCATGCGCAACGCAGATCACGGACTGAGCAAGCCCCCCGGGTGCCATCATTCCATTCCACGCCTAGCTTACCATCAGGAGTTCTAAAGAATTTCTTAGGCTGTAACATAAACACTCCTTAGACGTTTTCTACCGGCAACTGGTCAAATTCGTAATTGTAACTCTTCAAGGTATCCGCATTTTCGTGATCAAACACGGAAATCGTGCGGACCATGGAATCCGCAACCTGCATGAAAACCTTAGCAGATTCAGAGTTGGGATATTTGAGTACAGCGGGAGTACCAGCATCGCCACAATCAGCAACAGCGGGTTCCAGAGGGACCTTGCCAATCAGGGGCACGCCCCACTTCTTGGCAATAGACTCGCCGCCACCCTGACGGAAAATATAGTGGTGCTTTTCGCACTGGTCACAGATAAAGTAACTCATATTTTCCACGACGCCAATCACAGGGACACCCACGTTATCGAACATGGCAATGCCCTTACGGCAGTCTGCAAGGGCAACTTCCTGAGGAGTGGTCACCACAACTGCACCGGACATAGGGCAGTTCTGAGTCAAGGTCAACTGAATGTCGCCTGTTCCTGGAGGAAAGTCCACCAGAAGGTAGTCCAGCTTTCCCCAACGTACATGATGAATAAAATGCTGAATCATCTGGCTTACCATAGGGCCTCGCCAAATGGTCGCCTTGTCGGAATCGGCAAACATGCACATGGACACAATGCTTACTCCCCCCTTGGCTTCCACAGGAGCAATGGTATTGTCATCAAAGACTTCCGGAGCCTTGTCAATACCAAACATAAGGCCCATGCTGGGGCCATAAATGTCCGCATCCAGAATACCCACGCGAGCACCGGACAAGCTCAATGCCATGGCCAGGTTTGCAGTAACGGTCGACTTACCTACACCACCCTTACCGCTCGCCACAGCCACCACATGGGCAACCTCGCCAATATGGGAATCCTGGGGAGCCTTGGCAGCGGAATTACCAGTAGCAGAACCACCTTCCTTTGCCGTAAAGGTCACGTTCACTTCACTTGCGCCCAGGCTTTTTACAATAGCAATGCACTGGTCCTTGAACTGATCTCGGATTGGACAAGTCGGAGTCGTAAGGCGAAGGTCAAAACTGACCTTATCCCCATCAATTTTCAGATTCTGCACGAAGTCCAGTTCCACAATGTTCTTGTGAAGGTCAGGATCCTGCACGGCGCAGAGCGCTTTCAAAATGGTCTGTTCGTTTAGTTGCATAAAAGTAGGAAGTAGGAAATTCTATCTACTAGTTAAGTGAAAATTTCGGCATGCGAAGCAAGTGAGTCATGCAAGGAGGCCATTCTTCTTCGTAATGACTTACCAAAATAATAGTTGTTTCTGTAGACAGGAGCTGCAACAAGTGGAAAATCTTTTCCCTATATTCCCCCTTTAGACCTTGGGAAGGTTCGTCCAGTAATAAAACCTTGGGCGGGCGAATTGCAGCACGAGCCATCAAAACAAGGCGTTTGTCAATAGGTGACAAGGTGCGAACATTCTGGTTCACATCTTCAAAACCCAGATAATTCAACCATTCCCGAGCCTTGGACTTTTCCTCCCAAGTCGGATTGGCGGCCTTGCAGAGATTCGGCGTAAACCCGGTGCAAAGA
Source organism: Fibrobacter sp. UWR4 (assembly GCF_003149045.1). Lineage (NCBI taxonomy): Bacteria > Pseudomonadati > Fibrobacterota > Fibrobacteria > Fibrobacterales > Fibrobacteraceae > Fibrobacter > Fibrobacter sp. UWR4. The sequence continues at coordinate 32,320 of NZ_QGDU01000012.1, forward strand.
ACTTCTAGAAGGGTCAAATCCTCACGGTACTGCAACGCCAGTTCCGGAGAGAAGAAACCAAGCTTTGCCTTATGGTCCCAAATATTAAGACCATGGCCCGGGCGCTCTCCCAGAAGGGTAATATCGTTGTTATAAATCTGGGGATGGTCAGCCGTGAGCATGCCCAACAGGGTACTCTTACCGGCACCATTCTCACCCATCACAGCCCAGTGTTCCCCCTTACGGACTGTCCAATTCAAGTTCTTGAGAACATCGGTATCGCCAAAACGAACATTGACGTTCTTCAAGTCAAACAGAACTTCGCGATCGTCATGCTGACACTGTTCAACATCGGCATGGTCTAACCGGACAATCTCGTAATCCTTCAGTTCTTTCTTGGTGAACTTCGGCTGAGCAGCAACTTCTGGCAACTTACCTTCGTACTGGGTAAAAGTCTTATCCGCATAAACAAAGGCAGGAATTTCCGGCAATAGCTCATCTTCACGAGCAAGGCGCACTGCAATCTTCAAGCCAGCGCCGCGACTACGAGCCAAATCTGCCACGCAACCAGCCAGATGAGCGCGATATTCAGGATCAAGACCACCAAACAGATCATTAAAATAAATCCATTCCGGAGATTCCATCCACATACGAGCCAACAGAACTCGACGCAGTTCACCATTGGAAAGGCTCAACAACTTACGGTCCAGAATACCTTCCACCAGATCCGCAATTCTCAAAGCCTCTTCTAGCTTGGCAGGATCTGTTTCAGGCCAGGCCATATCATCGATATATCGGTCCGTCTGCAAGAAAAACTTCTTATCCAAAAGCAGGTTACGAACCAAGGGCGCTTCGGAATCACCAAGACTAATGAAACGCTGCTGGAAGAACGGAGCCAGAGCCTGCTGGATTTTGCGCTGGATAGCCTCCGACATGGTGGAGACACCCGTCTGCTGATTCAAGAAATGAGTAATGACTCGGTCAAGATCCTCGCCCTCGGTGCTAAAAATCTGCACCTGCGGGAACTTCTCGATCAAAGCCTCAAAACGTTTAAATTCCATGGCGCCAAATTTAGAAAAAAATCCTGTTCGCCCATAAAAGAAAAACTCCCGACATTACGCCGGGAGTTCATCAAAATCATCATTCATCCTTTAGACAACGAACAGACAAAGCCTCATTGCGTTTTTTCAGAGTAACGGATTCATCATCCTTCGTCAGGCAAAGGGCGAACATGTTGTAATTCGTTCCAGAAAGCGTTCCATAAGACCAAGATTCTACACCATAGCCGGAAGAAGACCAGAAGCAAGCAGACTCGCCTGGAGTAGATACAATCGCCATGCCATACTTCGCATCCTTGGTAACGTAACCAGATCCGACTGCTGAAAAACCAGATTCATTACTGCCACCATTCAACGTCCATCCAAGGGGAGACTTCAACGCCTTCCCTCCGATTTCGGATACGGCCACAGAATCTTCGGTATTCCCATTTACGAACGAGGAATCAACAGAAGAAATCAATTTTTCAAATTCACCGTAACTAGGCAGGCGCCATCCTTCGGGGCAAGCGACCTTGGCATATTGCGCAAAATAATGCGTTCCATGTACAGGATAAAAATCCTGGTAGCCACGGTAGGAAACCACGCCTTCTCCGCGGTAATCCAAATTCTGTGCCATCCAAACCTTGTCACCAATCTTCACCGTTTTATAGACACTGCTATCGCGAGGATCAATCATGGTTCCATATTCAATTTCAGAATTCAGATAATCTTCAGCAGTAAATACAGGATTCTTAGCTTCGTCTTCACCATTTTCTGGACGTTTCTGACAGCTACCGGAAACCATAAGTTCCTGTTCATTTAACCACTTGCGATCGACACAAGTGTACTCCATCTTCTCACCTTTTACATATCCCACAGAGCATTCACGGGACGCGCTACACACAGGCAGTTCATCAAAGCTATTTGCAATCACGTCCTTGCCTTCGTTATCGTTGGGATCTGCAGACTTTTCATCGCCACAGCCAACAAGAGAAAATGCGGCAAGCAATGTAGCGGAAAGGACCAATAAAGAATCTTGTTTTTTCATAAAAACCTCCTAGCCTTACAAGAACCAATCTATTAAAAATCATCAGCAGAAGGTTCTCCCGAATAACAAAAAGCGTTGTTAAAAAACAACAAAAAAACTCCCGACAATTCTGCCGAGAGTTTATAAAACGAGAGAGATTTTAATTAATCTAGAGCGTTGCGGTCATGTTAGAACTGGGTGAAGAATTCCCAAGTAGTCTGGGGAACCCAGGACTTAGTCTGACCCGGGTCCTTATGATCCCAGATATGGCCGCCGTTCTGAGTACACCACTTTACCGGGAAGCGTTCATCCACAGTCTTGTAGTCATAGCAGAGATGGGGGCCGGAACCCTTGTATTCTTCGGCCTGTTCGCCACTAGCATCCGTAAAGTTAGGGCCATTGTGCTTTAAGGCTGTATTACGGGCTGCACGACCAAGGTCCGGACGGCACAGGTCGTCCTGCAGGCCAAGCACACCCATCCAGGCAATGGACTTACCGGAATGAGGCGGAACATAGATGTTGATTTCAGCCGTTTCGTAAGCTGCTACACCACGAAGCACATGCTGATGGTCGCGGGAAAGGCCGTTGGTGAACATAGAGCCATAGCTGAAGCCGGCGGAGAACACGCGGGAAGAGTCAATGCAGAGATTGCTCTGGAGATCAGCCAAAAGTTCATCGAAGAGAATGTAGTCATCCTGGGCCCAGGGAGCCTGATTGCCGTTTCCTTCGGGAGCCACAAAGATGGTGGTCTTTTCCGTATCCAGAGGCTTCATGCCATAGTAGCCTTCCTGCTGAACGCCACCTGCCCAGCCACCCATGCAGTGCATACCGAACACAAGGCGGTAAGGCTTGTTGTTGTCATAGTTGTCGGGAATGTCGATTCTGATGGTTCGCTTACCCTTGCTCCACTGGAAATCATAGCTGCCAGACTTCACGCGGGGCCACGTCTTGCCGCAACCTCGGGTAGGTACGGGCGCATTACCCTTTGCCCAACCAAAGTCAAACTGTTCTTCAGCGCCGACAGCCCTCTGCAAGGTAAGTTCCACATTGGTGTCCAGATTGGCGAGTTTTACATTCAAAGTATCGAAACCTTCTGCAATAACCTGCAAATCGTCTCCAGCGCCATCCTTCTTCAAGCTCTTAACCGTCGGAACGCCATAATTTGCACCATAGGTACCGCGAGCGGAAAACTGTACATTCTGCATGGCAGAACCCATCTGGACCTTAGCAAAATAGGAACCTTCAGCCTTCACATAACCGCGAAGATCCACTTCGCCAGAACCGTAGAAGGACTTAGTCACGACATTATTGCCAAGAGCGTCAAAAACCTGGACTTTCACAGGGCCAGAACTACTCTGAGCAAAAGAAAGAACGCCGTCGTTCACCCCCACAAAACCAGGCAACGAAAGGGAACGGATCCCATCGACGCCACTACCCATAGGCTTATCACGAAGAGTAAATGCCCCTACGCCATCTGTAGTCGTGGAAAGATTATTATTCAAAAGTTTAACGGAAGCCCCCTTAACCGCCTTACCCTTGGCATCGGAAACGGAGCCCGTCAAAATAAACGCATTGGCTGCAGTCGCAGAAAGAGCCAAGGCGAGACCCATTGAAGCAAAATCCAAACGCTTCATCACATACTCCTTTTTGAACACACCACTGTTCATTCTATAATTTATATCCAGGCGTGTTCTTTATCACAAGTCCCACTCACGATTCCATGGACAATATATCCAAAAGCCATTTTACCTTCCATCCATCATCCGCGACCTGATTTGCACCACATTCCGTTTTTCCACACAAAAACTTTCTATTTTACGTTAAAATGAACGATTTACTGCAAAAAGCAATTGATGGTGCAAATAGCGACCGTCCCGAATTCCGCCTCACCCCAGCCGAAGGTCTTAAACTTCTGACGGAAACTCCCTGGACCGAAGTAGTGGAAGCCGCCAACAAGGTACGCCATATCCGCCTTCCCGGCAACAAGGTAGGCTATACCGCTTTTCGCATCGTAAACTACACCAACGTCTGTGAAGTCACCTGCAGTTTCTGCAGTTTCTGCCGTCCGGAAAAAAGCCCAGAAGCATATGTCCTGAGCCTAGACGAAATCCGCCAAAAAACAATCGAGGCAAAAGCCAGGGGCGCCGACCACATTTTCCTCCAGGGCGGCGTAAACAGGAACATCCCTCTTTCCTATTATACAGACGTCCTTCAGATGCTGACGCAGGAAATGAAAGTCCGTGTTCGAGGATTCTCCCCGGTAGAGCTGGTAAGAATTGCCGAAACCAATAAAATCAGCCTGGATGAACTGCTCGACATTTTGAAACAGGCCGGACTAAGCTCTGTCCCTGGCGCAGGTGCAGAAATTCTCAGCGACCGCATGCGTCAATTCCTGAGTCCCAAGAAACTTCCCGCCCAGCAGTGGTGCGACACTTTGGCCGCATGCCATAAGAAAGGACTTCCCGGAAGCGCCAACATCGTGTTCGGCAGTATGGAAACTCCGGAAGAAATCATCCAGCATCTTGAATTTGTTCGTAAAACCCAGGATATCGCCCACGGCTTCAATAGTTTCGTAGTCTGGACCTTCCAGCCTCAAACAGACAAGTTTCCCATCCGTCACGTCCGTGGGGATGAATACCTGAAACTGTTGGCACTGTCCCGCCTCTATCTGGACAACATCCCCCACATTGAAGTTTCCCTGCTGGGAATGGGCCTATCCCTAGGGGAATTGGGGCTCCACTCCGGTGCTGATGACATCAACAGTATCGTCATCGAGGAAAACGTTCTAACCAATCACGGTCTTACCTCCATCGAACAGGCGGAAAAATTCATTACGGACGCTGGATTTACCCCCTACCGCCGTAGTCTAAATTTCGACTAGTCCCAAAAGTCTCGCGCCTGAAAATTTGGTATTTTTAGGCCATGAAAAAATTGATGACAGCTTGTATGGCTCTTGCAGCCATGACTTTTGCCCGTCCGTCCCTGCAATTTGACAGGGAACGTATTGAGATGGGCAATACATTTGGATTACAGCTTATTTTTCCCATGCAGGACCTTCCTGAAAACAGGGAGGCTCCCCAGTTCGAAGCCCAGAATGGATTCTCCCTAGTAAAACTGGACAGTGCTGACCAAGTCATCCGCCAGCAGGTCGACCCCTTTGAAGACTTCTTCGGTGGTGGACGTAGCCGTGGTAGCTACAAGGCCCGTGTTTACACGTTCACCCTTAAGGCACCGAAAAAAACGGGACGAATCAATTCCGGCACCATTTTCATGAACATCAACGGACAGAAGGTGAATGTCACCGGGGAAATTCCCGTTAGCCTTCAGCGTTCCTATAACGATGACGCGCTCGTGGTCTCCCTGAAGCCCAACAAGACTACCATCTACGAAGGGGAACAGATTTACCTGAGTCTGAATTTCCACACTTACGAACACTTCGCAGGAAATCTCCAGGCTACGGACATGAGCACCGGTAACGACTTTATCGTTCACCGCAATGAGTTGAGTTCCATTGAATGGAATGCCGTGGAAGGTTCCCCCCGCGAACGTCAGGCTAGCGCAAAGTTCGCATGGCTCAGCCCCACTAAGAGTGGCAATCTTCAAATTCCACCCTTCAAGTTCAAGTACACCAAGGTCGGCGAACCCAAGATTGTGGAAGAAAAAAAGCAGATGGGCGGCATGTCCTTCTCCAGCCGCACCGTCAAGCAGGAACCTGTAGATACAGAAACAGCTTCCCAGCCTATCAAGATTACCGTAAAGCCCTTGCCTACCGAAGGCAAGCCTGCAGACTTTAGCGGCATGGTAGGTAGCTACAGTTTCTCTGCCAATGTGGACAAGTCCAATCTGAAGGTTGGCGAAGCCCTGACCCTGACCATTACGATGAAGGGTGATGGAACTCCGGGCACCATTACGGACCCCAAGCTTCCGGACTTCAGCGACTTCCGTGCGGTGCCTCCCGAAAACGACATTAACAAGAAGATTTCCGGACAGAAGGTCATTACGACCAAGACTACCAGAATCTTCCTCTATCCCAAGAAGAAGGGCGAATTCACCATTCCCGCCATTTCTTACAGCTGGTTTAACCCTACCAAGAAGAAATACGAAACAACAACCGAAGGTCCCTGGAACATTGAAGTCGAAAAGGGCGAAGCACCCGCCGCTGACGCAATCTTCCAGCCTCAAGTCGCCGCAAATCCTGCAGGCGGTCCTCCGACCGTACAGAAAAAGGAAATCGAAGCCCTGGGCTCCGACATCCGATTCATCCACTCCATCAAGGGCGCAGCAGACAGCAGCAAGGCGCCCTACAAGGAAATCTGGTACTGGATCGCATTCCTGGCAGCAATTCCCGCTTATTTCGCCGTAGTATTTACCGTACGCAGCAAGCGCAAACGTAATAGCGACACCGCACTCGTCCGCAAGAGCCACGCCAACAAGCAACTCAAGCTGCGTTTCGCCAAGGCCAAGGAAGCACTCTCCAAGGGTGACGCCAAGGCGTTGTACGCCGCCCTGGAAAACGGTCTTGTAGATTACCTCAGCGACCTTACCAACCAGGAATACAAGGGCATGACCCGCGACCAGATGAAGGCAGACTTGCAATCCAGAGGAGTCAAGGAAGAAACCATCGCATCAATTGACAGCTGGCTAGAAAAGTGCGCCTTTGCAAGATTTGCACCGGTCAACCCCTCCGCAAACGAACAGAAGCAGATGCTTGAAGATGTGGAAAAACTCTGCGAAGGTCTGAAGGTTTAATATGAAAAAGATGATTTGCATGTTGATTACCGCAGTAGCCCTCATGGGTTCCGCAGCCTTTGCCGCAAACGAAAGCTGTCCGGGCATTTCTGCAGGCGAAAAAGCCTATCATAACAACGACTTCGAAAGAGCCATCGACGAATGGCGCACCTGTGCCGACAACGGTACGGAAGATCCCGACCTATTCTATAACCTGGGCAATGCCTACTTCCGAAACGGCAAGTTAGGATTCGCAGTCTATTACTACAAATCCGCCTTAAGACTTCGTCCTAACGATCCCGACATTCTGCACAACCTGGGATTCGCCACAGCCATGACTAAGGACAAGGTGGAAGAAGACGAAGAAGAAAATCCCCTTCTCTCCGGACTCTTCAAGGCACACCACGCACTGGCTCTCAAGACCCAGATGTTTATCCTGCTAGGACTCTTCTGGTGCTTCGTGATTTTCGCCATTGCAAGACGCCTTACCGCAAACGAAAAGACCCGAAACATCCTAGTGGGATCATCCTTCATTCTAGTCTTTATTTTCTGTATCGTAGGGGCTAGCGCCGGCTACAAGATCTTTATTGCCGAAACGGAAACCATCGGTGTTGTCACCGCCGTTGACGCAGATGTTACCAGCGCTCCCGACCACAAGTCACAAACGCTGAACACCCTTTCCGAAGGCACTTCCTTCGAAGTTCTTTCCGAACAAGGCCAGTTCCTTGAAATCAGACTTGGAGAGCGTATTAAAGGTTTTGTCCACAAAAAGGACGTAGGGGTTATCCGCTAGTATTTTTTAGGAACACTTGCGAATACATCTACATCCATTCAAAAAGAAATAGCGAGGCATCCACCTCGCTATTTTTCTTTTTCGCAAAAATCCGGATTAGTTGAATCTCAGCATCAATGCAATTTCGAATTGCAGGATCTGTCTCAGGTGAGGCGTTTCGTCGTCCAGCTTTTCGTGAATCTGACGATATTCAATGAAGGAACTCATGGACGCCATCTTGTTGAACTGGTAGCTCGCACTCGGTCTCAGGAACCATTCATGCGTTCTGGAGGGAACAGTGCGATCAACCAATTCCAGATCCGGCTTATAGACAGCGGTTTCAGTCTTCTTACCCGTCGTGGGAGAAACATAAGACCACTGCTTAAACACGCCATCAGTACCGCTGTCCTTATTCCACATATAATAACCTTCCACAGTATTGTATTCCTTACGGATAGTCTTCTTGTAGTCATAACCAGCGGTAAACTTCAAGTCAATGCTATTCTTGAACTTGTAGAACCAACGCCAGATTTTCAGGACCTTATCTATCTTCAGCGGGTAGGTAATGGTGATGTCATCGCCAATGTTGAAGGCAAAGTCATTATACAGGTTCGTGTGAATCCAGGGCGTTTCCCAGTAGTAATCCGTCGTATCCGTGGAGTTCACGTCTTCGCATTCCCGATTTGCAGGAGTCCAGTTCACACAGCCCGCAACTTCTTCCTTGGGACGACGATCCGTAGATTCAATCTTCATGCGGACACTATTTTCGATGCGCATGTTATTCTGCAGCAAGAAGGAAATACGAACCAGCGGGTTAAAGTTAATGGAATGGCTCCAGGAATCTTCTGCACTCTGGAACGGATGTACGGTTGTGGTCTTCGTATATTCGAAACGATGCGTAGTAGAAACACTACGGAATCCATTCAGGAAGGAAACTCTCTGGGAGAAATTGGGAACAGTGATGCCAATGCCAATTTTCGGCCATACGGTAGTCGTATCGATGTACATGGGATATTCTCGTGACTGAGAGAAATCTTCCTTCCACTGCAAGTCGCCAGAAAGACCGATATCCCAAATAGGCAGCGTAATGCCGCTGGACACCTGGAAGTTCCGGGATACAGAATGACGGAAGTTACCCTGATAGACAAGAGTATCCACATGATGGTTACGATACTGGGCGAAACCTCTGTAATCATCGCGATGATCCAGGCCCATATCACCAGAAACAATATTCCATAGACCACGATTACGATAACCGTTACCAAGGCCCAAGCCATACAAATAATACTGCAGCGGAGTCACACCCTGTTCTTCATAAAGCTGAGCCAAGGTGAAGTTTTCACCCACTGTATTTGTTCTTGCAGACCAGTTAAACTTCACTTCACGCCACTTGATGGCTTCAAGAGCCTTAGCCGCAGCGGATTCCTTGCCGAAGTTCTTCACCAAATCAAGAACCTTCAATGTGGGAGCGAATTCAAAGCGGTTTGTCTGAGAAATCGTCCAGAAATTCTTCTCAATACTGGTTTCATCCATAAAGTCATAATCGTTCGGAATAGACTTCTGCTGGTTCAAATCAGAGGAGAAGGAGGTTGTGAACGGGATGAAGGGAATCAGTCTGGGATTAAAGGTCAACTTGAACTGCTGAGAACGAGAACGTTCGTTGCGAAGAATACCATAGGAACGACCATATTCACGACGGCCAACACTATCCACCTTATAGAAGGTGGTGCTATCATACAGAATCTGGTAGGAATCCGGATTGTCCATATTGATAGTCATGGTATCGCCATTGGCGTTTACCCTGGGAATGGTGTCATAAGGAATGGCAACAATACTATCAGCAGAGAAGTAAACCTTTCGGTCGGAATGATCGAAGTCAAAGACGTAGCCATTAGCAAAGAGGCCACCTTCTCCCTTGCTGAAGAAGTTTTCCTTGGTAAAGCCTTCACGGTCACCACCACCGTACATATCACGCTTTACATTGATGGCATAGTTTGCTGATAGGAAGGAAAGAATATTCCAACGCATGTTCAGCTTGTGGTTCAATTCTGCGGTGTAAGTCACCACACGGTCCACCTGCGGTTCCACAAAATCCGGATCGCGGCTCTGGTTCACATAACGAACATAGTTGAAGTCAAACAGGGTCAAGTCCAAAGTCTGGGGCCAAGGTTCAAATTCAGTCTTGGAAAGTTCCTTAGCCCAGCCGTACTTGGCAAGATTGCTAAAGGGTCTGAACTTGAACATGCTGAAAGTACCCAGCTTATATTCCATCACTGTATGGTAAGAATAAGTAGAGTCTGCCGAAGTCGTAGAGCGGCCTTCTGATTCACGGTAGGAATAACTGAAGGCAGGTCTTTCCAGGAACATCTGGGACAGGACTTCACCAAGTTTAGTTTCGCTGGCCTTGTAATCCTTACGGAAGCTAATGCCAAACGTCTTTTCACGAACATAAGACTGGTAGCCCTTAGATTCAGCGCTATCACGTAAAGCCTGTTCCTTCTTGTCGGAGGTCACTTCCAGTTCATTCTGGAACATGTCGCTAGTCATTTCACCGAAGCTGCTCTTATTCAGGAGCAGGTCATCAGTGGGCTTCATGTAGGGGCGCTTGGTAGTACTATGGTACCCAAGAGAAAGAGGAATATGGAATCCGGCACTATCGTTCAGGAACTTATTCAAGTTCATGGTAAAGTCGCCAGCAATGTCCAACTGGGATGCGGCTTCAGAAATTTTCGGTTTGGGAGATCCGTTAGAAGTAGAAAGTGTTGCAAAAGCACCATCCTGGTAACGCACCGTTCCAGACAGAGAAATAAAGTCAGCGAAGTTCACCTGACCACCCACACGAGCAGCGTAGCCCCAATCCGTATCCATATCGGAAAGGCGCAGGTCATCCAGCCAGAAAGTACCTTCCAAATCTTCGGCAGAGGCAGAAGAGTCAGCAATAATCACAAAGCGAATCCAGTCAATGCTAGAAACAGAAGGATTACCCACCAGGCGGATCTTTTCTTCACGATCGCCACCCAGGTTCTTTTCAACAGCGTTGACATACGGCGGACGGCGACCACGCTTCAAGTCAGAGAAATCCGCAATGTCCATAGCGAACGCATTGTCCAGCCAGTTTTCTTCATCGCAGTCCTGTTCACGAGCGCCACAGGGATCTTGCTTCTTTATAGGCCTAAAGCTCCATTCATAATAGTCAGAGGATCCTTCCAGAGAACCTTCACCAAACTGTATTGCGAAACGGACCGGAGTAGACTTCGCCTTCGTCTCGTAATGGATTTCCATCTTCAAGGACTTATAGCTGGAGAAGTCCTTCTTGTCCGTATCAAAAATACGAGTAACGCCAACTTCCTGACCGGGGCTCATGTTCTGATAATCCAGCACGAGTGCAGTTTCCTTCAAAGGAGCGTTGGAGTCAGAATCACGTTCAGTCTTTGTATTGGGAGACTTGTGGTATCTATCAGAATTTTCACGGTTATTGAGAGTGGAAACCTTAATAAAGGTTGCATCTCTTGTAGCCACTTCAGCAGAAACCTGCTGTTCCACGCCGTTTACTTCCACGATCTGGGAATTTTCAGAAGAGCTAGTCTTATAGAAATCCGCAACAGTCGCATCTTCCCAGGAATTGCCCACCACAGCAAGGCCGGCCACCTGGACCTTCGCTTCGGACACACCATTACTTAGGGAACCAATCCACATCCTGGTGTACTGAGCTTCGCCAAGAATAGTACGGTAATCGCTACCTGTGGAGGAAACAATGGTATCGTACTGGCTCAATGGAATGCGCCACTTACGCCAGCCGTTTTTCAGTTCTTCAAAGTGCAGAGGGTCTTCGTCCGAAAGATCAATGCGATAACGGACAAAACTAATGTCCCTATCCAGAGATCCATTCTTGTTAATGTCTTCCGTATCGTAAGTACGTTCGCCAGAGTTGTTTTCAGTACCATTAATATTTACAGGCGGATCACTATCATCGTCCAAATTGCCATTAAAATCATCCATTGCAATATCGCTAGTGGATGCATCGGAATTCAAGGAACTCTTTTCTTCATACTGACATTCACTGGTACGGCAGTCCCAAACCAAACGGGTTTCGTTATCCCCAGTCTTATTGTCAAGACCTCTATCATGAAGAGCAACAGTCGTACCCAAATCATTTTCACCATCATACACACCGTTAGGTGCATAACCATTGATGGACAAGTCTTCACTCACAAGACCCAAGTCAAGATAGATGGATCCCACGTTACCACGAGCAACCACTTCGATGTACTTCATGTCGCTCATATCCTGATAGTAACTGCTGTTGGGACGCATCACACCACCCCAGGAATTACCAGTCAGATTATCATTAGCGCGAAGCGTCATCTTCAGCACGGTCAAGTGCTGGTTATCCACATCGGAGTTACCCACCGTAGGATAAATATGCTTGTACAGTTCCGTATTGTTACTGTGCCAAATGAATTCACCCTTATGGCGGTAATCCTGGTTCTTGATATAGGTGGACATGTTAAGAGTGTCACCACCCGGCGGAGATGCCTGGTACCAAGAAAGTCTGGACAGAGAATAAGTAAGGCCAGAAGTAGTCGCTTCAAAATCTTCCACCAAGGCTTCGACATCATCGCTGGTGTTTGCGTTATGACGGCTTGCAGCAAATTCAGCCTCAAAGCGCCAGGAAGATTGAGCGGTAGTGTTTATGCCAGGAATTGCATTTACCAATTCCGTCAAGGCAGGAATCGTATCCTGCAAGCGAAGGTTCATTCCCCACAGCACGCTGGAATAAGGTTCGTTACCAAGAGTGGGTGTCTTTGCCGTTGTACTCTGACTCTTATATAGAGCGGTAATACCAAACACGGAACCCGCACCCAATCCGTAAAGATCCAGAGGTAATTCCGCACGAGCACCAAGCAACAGCTTGTTGTCAATTTCAAAGAGCGGTTCACATTCGAAGCTTACCTTGATTTCCTTATTAGGATCAAGAGCGCGTTCACTGAGAAGTTCAATCTGACCCAGCTCGTAGTTGACTTCATAGTCCGTACCACGGATAAGAGTCGTGGAACCTGCGGTTACCTTTTCGGTGCCGGGAGAAATATCCATACAGGAATTTCCGCCCACAGCGTAACTGGAGCTAGGATCACGAACGCTAATGGTAGAGCTACGACGTTTACCTACAGATTCAAAGTAGAATCGGTTCGTATAGCGGTTCAAGTTATAGACCGGCAGCGTATACAACTGAGCCATAGCGGCAGTAGAATCCAACTGACGCAAAGGTTCCAAGCAGAAGTCCTTAGCCTTTTCAATAGTGATGTGGGCTGTAGAATCATAGTCGCGAACGGCCTTACAGGGCAACCACATTTCACCGGTATAGCTACCGGAAGCATCTTTCTTGAAGATGGTTGCGTCATTCACCAGGGGACTACCCGTAGTTTCATCCACAAGGCCCAGCGTCCTCAAGTACGAACCAGCGATGCCAGACTTATTCTTCATGCGCAGCACAAAGTTGGAGGCGCTCGCATCCGTGATGCCGATGTTATAAACATTACGGAGCATCAACTGATCGATATCTGTCAGTTCAGAAAGAGTCGCATCCCACTGAATCAATACGACTCTGGAACCATCCTTCACTTCCTTGTTGCTACTACGTCCAGAGCCATCTCCAGTCTTGCTGCTCCAGCTTGCGGCAATCAACGTGTTACGGTTTGCCGTATTGATTTTCAGGATACCCGTCCTGTTATCGTAAGAGTATTCCTTATCAGGAATTTCCACCAGGCGGTCCACCATCTTTTCCACCTTCTTACCAGAACGTGTGGTATAGACAGCAGTCACCTTTTCAATAACGCCAGTAGTAGCATTGGTAGATGCACGACGATAAAGCCTGAGATCAGAAACTTCATAGTGGGGAGACTTGTTACCGCCAATCGCGCTAGTGACGTAATTGCCCCTGGCTTCCTGGTTCAAGAAGTAGTATCGATACGGAATGAACTGTTTATCCAGCACCTGGAATTCAGAGGTAGACTCATTCGCCTTCAGGGAGTACTCTTCCTGAGAGCCTCCATCCTGGGACGCAATCGTCGTCAGGCGCCAGTCCCCCAACTTCCAGTCAGCCTTGATACCGAACAGGCCCTGATGGTTTTCCGAATAACCAGTCAGTTCGGTACCAGTCAAAGTCAAGTTCGTGGTACCAGCCTCGACGCGTTGCAGGATGTAGTCTTCAAATTCATCCTTATAGGATTCCTCGTACACCACGCGGACCTGGTTCTGGGCACCAAGGCCCTGCTCCACGTTATTGATTTCCACAGTGATATACGGGCCGATCTTACCCTTCACCATGAAGTTCGGTGTATAATCCAACGTAGGGCTGGGCCAAAGACTGGTCTTCGTACTGCCTTCAGCATCATCCTTTTCGCCATATCCCTTCAGACGGATGTCCATGGTACCCTGGAGCATCAGCTTAGGCTTGTCCAAGCCAAAATCCCTCATCCAGGCAGGCATGGTCACAGGGATGGTAATATCAAATACAGAACCGGTTTCCGGAGTTTCGTAACCGTCATTTGCCTGGCCCACAAGGCCATTCAGCCACAGACCCTTACGGCCAATATCGTACATGTCCGCCACATAGTCCGTCAATTCCGGATAGTGGGCGGACCACAGGGGAATCGTATCCCTGGATACAGAGTTGACACGCTTTTCGCTGACATCCATTTCACGAGTGGCCACGTCCACATCATGAGTAAAGACCTGTCCTCTGGAATCATTCATCAGGCGAGGGCTAGCGCCAATACCGCCAAAAGGAAGCATCCCGTTCAGGGGATTTACTGAGGGAGGCAAAGAAATATACTGGAGAGTGGGTTGCCATTCCGTTTCTGCAGGATCCGGGTCGGAGACCTCTGCATCAGATGCAGACACAACGGATGTAGAATCGCTCTGGGACCAGGCAAAGCCTGCAGTCAGAGCCACACCAACAGCATAAAACCAATATTTCAAATCAGCAAAAGACACAAACAAAAAGCCGCGATAAAAACCTTGATAACCACCATCCGGCAGTGTCCCCACAAAATACTGAATTTCACTTTCAAAAATTCAGTACAAACACAGGAAAACTACCAGATTTTAGGGCAAATTAGCTTTTTTTCAGTGCAAAAATAGCCCTCAACTTTAAACCGAGGGCCAAAATTGCATGTTTTTAGATTTAATTTGTTCTAAAATTACAGCGGAATCCGTGAGCCTCAAGCGACCGATCTTCATCGGTCGTGGAGGCGAGAGCTTTAGTGACCGGAGGTTCTTCCCCCGACGAACGACTAAAGCGGTATCTGTGAGTAAAAAGGCACTTGGTCTTTCACCAAGTGCCTTTTTAGGAGAGGTTGGTCTTACGAGACGAACTCTATTGAATCTAGACCAACCGGTCTTATTCCGCTTACAGCGGAATCCGTGAGCCTCAAGCGACCGATCTTTATCGGTCGTGGAGGCGAGAGCTTTAGTGACCGGAGGTTCTTCCCCCGACGAACGACTAAAGCGGTATGTTAGCGTGTTTCTTCCAAAGGCGCTTCTGATCCTTAGTCTTCAGAGCGTCAAAGGCTGTCACAAGGCGCTTACGTACGTCTTCCGGCTTGATGACTTCGTCCACCACGCCCATGGCAGCGGCAACGTAGGGGTTCATCAATTCTTCTTCGTACTTGGCGATGCAGGCGGCACGTGCAGCCACCGGATCAGGTGCAGCAGAGATTTCCTTCTTGTTGATGATTTCAACGGCACCTTCTGCACCCATCACAGCCACCTGAGCGATCGGGAGAGCGAAGACGTAGTCTGCGCCCACATCCTTGGAGTTCATGGCGATGTAAGCGCCACCGAAGGCCTTACGGAGGATGAGGGTAACCTTAGGTACGGTTGCTTCGGCGAAGGCGTACAGGAGCTTTGCGCCGTGGCGGATAATGCCAGAGTATTCCTGCTTGCTGCCCGGCATGTAACCCGGAACGTCCACGAGAGCCAGCAGCGGAATGTTGAAGGCGTCGCAGAAGCGAACGAAGCGGCCAGCCTTGGAAGAGCCATCAACATCCAGAGAACCTGCGAGAACCTTGGGCTGGTTAGCCACGATGCCGATAACTTCACCGTTCAGGCGAGCGAAACCGATCACCACGTTCTTGCCCCAGTCCTTCTGGACTTCGAAGAAACTATCAACGTCAGCGAAAGCGGCAATCACGGCGCTAACGTCATAAGCCTGCTTGTAGTTATCCGGGACGATGTCCTGGATAGTTGCGCTCTTGTCTTCTGCAGTTTCGCAGGTAGCTTCCTGCTTGTTCAGGAACTTCTTGAAGAGCTTCTTGAGACCCTTTTCGTCTTCCTTTTCTTCCATCTGCTGATCAGCGGGAACCGGCTTGCACTTGTTGCCCTGAGGCAGGTAGGAAAGGAGCTTGCGAACGCCTTCCAAGGTCTGCTTGTCATCGGGGTACATGAAGTGAGCCACACCGGACTTTGCAGTGTGAACCGGAGCGCCGCCCAGTTCGGCAGCGGTGATGTTTTCGCCCATGACCTGCTTAACCACAGCCGGACCGGTAAGGAACATCTGAGAAGTGGACTGAGTCATGAAGATAAAGTCAGACAGAGCCGGAGAGTAGCAGGCGCCACCAGCGCAGGGGCCCATGATCACGGCAATCTGAGGAATCACGCCAGAAGCCCAAACGTTACGAGCCATGATAGCGCTATAACCAGCCAGAGAGAACACACCTTCGTCAATACGAGCTCCACCGGAGTCGTTCATAGCAACGAACGGGCAACCAGCTTCCACTGCCATGTCCATGACGCGGCAAATCTTTTCAGCATGGCACTGACCGAGAGCACCACCGCCAACAGTAAAGTCCTGAGATGATGCGAACACCAGACGACCGTTCACCTTACCGTAACCGGTAACGACGCCGTCACCCAGGACGACCTTGCTTTCCTTGAGAACGCGGTTGCTGGACTTGCGGAGGCCACCAACTTCCACAAAAGTGCCTGCATCGAACAGCATTTCCATGCGTTCGCGAGCAGTGTACTTACCGGACTGATGCTGCTTATCGATACGGGCAGCGCCACCAGCAGCCTGAGCCTGGCTCAGGTACTCGTTCAGTCTATTCAGATGTTTTTCGTTCCACATAACGTTAGAACTCCTTGTGTAAAATTTCCGCAAACAAAGATAAAAAAGGGCGTTCAAGCGGTCAACAAATAATGCAAACAACTACACATATAAGTTAGATGTGACAAGATTTTAGTAAGCAAAAGGCCCCTGGTCTATATAACCAGGAGCCTTTTAATATCAAATGAACCGAGCGGTTAGATAAATGCTTCAATACCTTCGCGGCACTTTTCCCACTGCTTGTTCTTCTTGCAGAGGAGGTCAAGCATCTTTTCGTAGGTAGCCGTGTTGGAGAAGCCCTTCCACAGACGACGTTCCACAGATTCACCGCTATCCTTGTCGATGGTGGTGATGGTGTCGTAGTAGTTGGAGTTATCCTTGAATTCGCTGATGAGGATGCCCTTCAGGTCGTCTGTGTAGATCTTGGAGGCATACTTCAGGATGGATTCATTGAAGTTCAGTTCGTTTTCAACCAGCCAGTCGAAATCCTGGATCGGATCGCCGTAGATGAGCCAATGCTTGAGGGCGAGAGCCACAACCAGGTCCTTGACGGCGCTGCGGAAGATGAACTTGTCTTCCAGGCGGCCATTCCAGGTAATGCGGGTCAGCGGATTATCGTCGTTAGCTTCGATGGACACGCCCTTACCCGGGGTCACCTTACGGATCTTAATGGGGAGGCGAGAAAGAAGCTGCCAAGCCTTGGTGAAGGCAATGGTCTTGCGGACGAAATCCCGTTCCTTTTCGGGAGCCACGCGAACGAAGGCGCCGAAGCAACGCTGGTAAAGAGTTTCCTTGTCAAAGATGCAGTCAGAGGAACGGCATTCAGAGAGCTTGCCATCCATCATGAACAGGGTCTTTGCAAGTTCAGGACGCATACGGACTTCCAGCTTACGGGTACGAGCCTTCAGACGGACGCCATCCTTGTAAACGTAGGTAAAGCCTTCTTCCTGGTAACGCTGCCAGATGAAGAACTGCAGGTCGTCAGCAGCACGCAGGTGGTAGCTGAACACCGGGTTCTGACGGTTGTTAGCCATGGTCACCTGGTTCAGGAAGCTATCAGCACCGGGATACGGCACCACAACCTTCACGAGAACATACGGATTCACCGGCTTCTTGCTCTTCTTGGCATACTGTTCGTAAGTGAACAGGGACTGAGCACCGTTAATAATCTTGGGACGTTCAATGAAGAGGACCTTCTTGCCGTCGCGATCCTTCAGGCGAAGGTCATCACCGGTAAGGGTCATACCGTTGTGCAGGAACGGGAAATCGTCCACGTTCACGTTCTGGTCATCGTTACGTTCCATGGTCTGGAAAGCGTCAATGAGGGCAGCGTTGGTATGAGTAAGGTTACCGAGGTAAGTACGGATGTTGGAGCTGACGATAGCCATGTTGTGCTTGGTCTTCAGACGCTTGCCCAGAGCAACATGGTAGTCAAAAATGGTACGGATGGGGCAGAAACCGAGGAACAGTTCACCGTGGTCGCTGGTGAGGTGCAGCGGTTCGGATTCCATCACAATTTCAAGTTTGTCATCTGCAGAGCGGAAATCGCGGGTCAGGTCATCGTGTTCTGCGGAAATTTCCAGCTTAGCCTTAACTTCGTCCTTCCAGAGGGTAAGCTTACGGCGCATGTCCTTAAGGGTACGTTCCAGTTCGGAGTCGGTAATGTCGCGGCTAGCGCGGGTACGAAGCACGGTAATTTCCAGGGTTTCCATGTAAGGACGGCTGGCCGGTGCGTCATCTTCCTCTTCTTCAGAATCTTCGGAAATCTTATTGATTGCCCAGGGATCAGCCTCTTCACGGAGAGACATGAAGAACGGATTGGTGGGGTCGCTAGTACGGAACACAGCGATTTGCAACTGCTTCAGGTCGGCATTCAGGTGAGCCACGACCTTTTCGAGCGGAGTATCTTCATCCAGAAAGATGAAGAATTCCATATAGCCCTGGGAGTACTGGAAACCATGGAAGCAACCATTTTCGTCCAGGTTTAAGTGCCGGAGTGCCTTAATACGATCGGTGGGATCGTTAGGGTTGAGACTCAAAAGGCTAGCCACAAATGCTAGACGGCGTTCCTGTGATTTGGTTAATTCCATTTTTTCCTCAGCTTCTAAATCGGCAAAAATCGGGTATACAGAGTACACCTTTTTATTACCTATATAATTACGCACCTAAAAATAGCTTCAAAAAGGGGGCATAGAGCATAAAAAGGACAAAAAAAGTCAAAACTTTTCATTTTTTTTTCAAAACCGCTCGTTTTTTAATAAACATTTGAGCACTAAAACCTCCTTTTTTACGTTTTTTATACCCCTCCTATCTCTTTTTCCATTAAAAAAGCTATGATTAAGTCGTATAGGAGTTTTACTATGAATTTGCTAGAAGTCATCGCAAAAGCCAAGGCAGACAAGGCCACCGTCCTGGACTTGTCCCAGCAGAATATTCGCATCCTTCCTCAGGAACTTTTTGAGCTGACGGATCTCGAAGAACTGAACCTCGACCGCAACATGCTGGTGGAAATTCCCGACGACATCGGCAAACTCAAGAACTTGAAGAAATTATCCATCAGCGAAAACGACTTGATGGAACTTCCCGAAACCATTGGTGAACTGACCAAGCTGGAACACCTATATCTAGGTTACAACAGCCTGTCCGAGCTTCCGGATTCCATTGGTAAGTTGACAAAGCTCCAGAATGTGAACATTGCCAAGAACCAGCTATTGGATCTGACCAACGAAGTGGGCAAGTGGGTAAACGTAACCAAGCTGTCCCTCCACGACAACATGCTCTCCGAAATCCCCGCCACCTTAGGCAAACTCAAAAAATTAAAGAAACTCTACCTGGACAACAACGACCTGAGCAGCATTCCTGCCGCACTGGGCCATCTGGAAGCTCTGGAAATTCTCATGGTCTCCGGCAACAGCCTGGGAGCCATCCCTTCTGAATTCGGCAACCTGAAGAAGCTGAAGGAATTGGTCCTGGACGCAAACCAACTGGCTACTCTCCCCGAAAGTCTTGCCGAATGCGATAGCCTGGAAACCATTTCCGTAATCGAAAACCCGCTGGAAGTAGGCATTCCCCGCGTCCTTCAGGACAAGAAGGGGCTGAACATTGACCAGTAAGTTTCATGGCGGACTTGCATTGAAGGCGGCGATTCTTTTCGTCGCCTTTTTGCAATGCAGCTGCTCTGATTTTTTTCAACCCGTAGAAAGCACTCCTACCCCATCGGAATACGAATTCAACTACTGGCTGTTAAAGCGCCAATACTTGTACGAAGATGAACTGGAAAAACTGGATCCCCACGGCGATTCCGTCCAGACACTCTACAGCGCTCTTTCCGATCGATATACCCGATACATTCCCCCCTCGAAAAGCGAAGAAGTAAGTACCAGCATTGAATCCAGTTTCATTTCTGGAGATGTAGGCATGGAGTACAAGTGGGGCGATACAGAACATCCTCTTTATATCCACCGCGTTTACCCCAACAGTCCTGCGGGAAGAGCAGGAGTTCCCCGTCACGGAAACATTATTAAAATCAACGATGTAAAGCTGGAAGGCTGCACCGCATACAGTGTCTACGATTCCGTCCTATCCAAAAATAAGGAAGTTTCTCTTACGGTGGTCTCCCAGCAGGACACTCTGCACTTTGACTTGATCAAGGAAGATGTCTACGCCCCGACAGTAATACTGGATACCCTATACGGAACGGAATTCATCATCATCACGGAATTCAAACAAATCACTGCAGGAAAAAATCCCAATGGCACTTACGGTGAATTGCAAAGCTTACTAGACACCCTGCCCAACGACGGCAAACCCCGCATTTTAGATTTGAGAGGTAATCCCGGCGGTCTCGTAAATCAGTGTATTAAAATGGCGGATTTATTTGTAAAGAGCGGAAAGCTTTCCACCCGAGCATGGCGCGCCCTGGAGCCGGACGGACAAGCAGTCAAACGGACCATTACAGAAAACGCAAAACCTGGAGATGCAGGTGAAGGTCGTCCTTTCATGCTGCTGGTGGACAAGTCCAGTGCAAGCTGTGCGGAAATTTTCACGGCAGCTGTTGCGGAGGGCGCAGATATCCCAGTCGCAGGATCAGTCTCCTACGGAAAAGGCATTGGGCAATCCACCTGGAACACCATCAATAACGGTCTCGCAATTATCACCAATCTGGAATTTTTGACACCAAAGGGAAATTCCTATCACAAAACAGGAATCGTCCCCGACTATCCTTGCGAATACGAAACCATAACCACAAAGTGCAGGGCCTCCGTGGCGATCAGTTCCAAATGTGCCGTGGATGCACTTCATAAGGCTTATGGGAAAAAATCTCTCGAGAAGATCACCCCCCACATCCAAGAAAACCTCCAGCCCATTTATCGACAGCAGAAATCCCTGGGCGGAGCGCTCTTGAATTTGTAATTTGAATCTCATTTAGGAGGAACAAATGAAAACTTGTTCAAAATTAAAGGCATTAGGCTTAGGCGCTGTACTTGCAGCAGCTCTCACAGGCTGTTCTTCCGATAGCGACAGTGACGGTCTGGTCCTACCTGGCACATCCAGTGATATCCCGAACGAACTGAAGGCCAACTACCTATTTTTGAACTTCTACTATTTCTATGCTCACGAGAAAAACGAACTGAGCGACAATATTCTGAGCTACTACAACGCCCCAATACTTTCAAGCTACGGTCGCAGCGCCTGTACCATCAACTATACCGACGTATGTTACATGTACAGCAAGATGAGCGATCCGTACACCCGCTATTACGATCCGAACTACGCTGCAAAAGTTCTCGCCATGATTAACGAATCCGACAAGGATATCGGCATTGGCGCAATTCTTGAAACCATAGGCGAAGAAGGAAACACCGCTTTAGTATTTACCCAAGTCTACGAAAAGTCACCTGCACAAAAAGCAGGCCTTCTCGAAAATGACACCCTGATTTCCATTGACAAAACCATCCCTGCAACGGAAAAGGCAGCCCTTGCATTGCTTAGTGGCGAAGAAGGGGACATTATTTCTGTCGAAGTGAAGCGAGCTGAAGATACGCTTGCATTTAAAATTGAACTAGGCGAATTCGCAACCCCCACTGTCTATTTAAGCTACCAGGATTCCATTCCCGTAATCCGTATTACGGAATTTGACAGCAAGACTGTTAGCGACAGCGGTACTTATGGAGAATTCATCCAGGCATTGAAGAAAACCGAAGGCGCAAAGTCCACCATCATCGACCTCCGTGGAAATCCAGGCGGCGATACCAGGCAGTGCAACAGTATCTCTGCAGAATTCCTGGACGAAGGCGACACCATTATTATCGACATTGAAACAAACATGGATTCCACCATAAAGAACAAGCAACTTTCGTACTTCCAGGTTTTCGACACCATTCCCTACATAACCACTGCAGAAGGGCTGGCTAAGGATCGTTACGTCGTATTCTTAGCAGACACCATGTCCGCCAGCTGTGCAGAAGTTGTGCTTTCCGCCGTTCCCGTCAACACCAAATCTCCCATCGTGGGACTCATTTCCTACGGTAAAGGCATTGGACAGTACGTCATTGACAATACCCCTGACAATGGTCTGGCCCTGATTACAGGTCTACAATCCATGGACAAGAACGGAAACGTCTACCATCGCGTAGGCATCGTGCCGGACTACGAAAGTGACGATTCGGCAGAACAGATGAAGGTTGCGGTTGAATGGGCTAAGGAAAGAACAAAGACTCGTCGTACCGAAGGATTCTACGGTTCTGAATCTACAGGTCACTTCGCAAAGAAAGTTCGAGCTGTCAGAACAGAAAATTCCTTCCCCAAAAACAAGAAGGAATTCTACCAGCAACTTGGTGGAAAACTGGTGATCAAGAAATAATTAAAGTTTGATCATTCGGACCAATACTTCGGTCGTATCGTTGGCCTTGACTGCAGGAGCAGCCAAGGTCTTTTCAATTTGACTGCGAATTTCCACCACCTGCTTTTGCAATCTTGCAAGACGTTCGCCCGTAAGCTTGGGAGCAGCAATCATTGTCTTGCTTGCAGGATTCATCCAGGCACCCTTCTCATTCTTGAATCCCAAATGAAGATGGGGTCCTGTGCTACGGCCTGTGTTGCCCACACGTCCAATGACCTGACGTGCGGCCACATGCGTACCAACACTGACGCCACGGGTAGACAAATGCATGTACCAGCTTTCGGAATTATCACGATGGCGAATGGCAATCTTGTTTCCGCTAAATTCATCATAACCAGAAACAGTCACATTACCTTCGGCCACGGCATAGACAGGCGTTCCCACCGGGTTTCCACCATAGTCAATACCATGATGAGTTTTACGCTGACCCGTAATAGGATGAATACGGGAACCAAAAGGACTTGTAATGTGGAGGCGGTCCAAGGGATAGCGTAATCCGTCAAAAATCAAGGCCTCACCCTTTTCGGTATAATGAGCGTTGAAGGAACTCTTGGGATCTCCGTCATCATAGCGGAAAGCTTCATGATGTCCCACCACACGGCCATTGAATTCCGCATATACAACCTTGCCGGAAATCCAGATGGAATCCTGATAGAAGGTTTCTTCCAGAAGAATGCGGAAACTATCCCCCGGCTGAGCCTGGGCGAAAGCAACCTTACACTGAAGGACACCACTGACGATTCCCACCATACGGCCAGGAATACCAACCTTGAAAAGGGTTCCATTCAAGGTGCTTCCAGAGGCAAGAGAACCTTCAAAAATGGAAAGTCTGCGAACAACCGGCTTTTCCAATCGGCTGTAGACATAACCATCGTCCGTTTTCGTAAGCATATGGACTGTTGCAGGATTTGTTGCGTACCTAAAACGTTGAACGCTACCCGCACTATCGATTGCGGCATAAAAAACCTGGCCAACACGCATTGCAGATAGTTCCACACTATCCTGCATGGCAAGAACAATTTTACCACGTTCCGTCTGATTGATATGCATGCGGGAAAGCACCTGGAACAAACCATCCCCCGCACGAACCGTATCATTCTCGATATCCCAATTTACAGGAACAAATTGAGTGTTTTCAATGACAGCCTGCAAGGAATCCACCTTAGCACGCAAGGATTCACCTTCGGCTTTTAGGGACTGGATTTTCTGTTCTTCGTTACAGGATGTAAAAAACAGGGCCAGAATTGCACACAACGCAAACTTATGGAGCATGAACACCTCAAAAAATCAACACCAATGCAAAAAGTAAAGTTGGAGTTTACAAAATAAAAAAAATCCCCGGATTGTCTCCGGAGATTTTTCAAAAGACTTTTCTAATCTAGGAAATCTTTTTACTGTGCTGCAGCAGGAGCGGCAGGAGCGGCTGCGGGAGCGGCAGCCGGTGCAGCAGCTGCAGGTGCGGCGGCAGCAGGCTTAGCTTCTGCCTTGGGAGCAGCCTTCTTAGCAGCCTTCTTTTCGGCCTTAGCAGGAGTCTTCACTTCCGGCTTAGCTTCCTCAACCTTCGGTTCTTCTGCGGCATGGGTGTCAATCAGTTCCATTTCGAACACGAGAGTGCTGTTGCCCGGAATCTGCGGACCACGGCCACGAGGACCGTAAGCGATGTCGCTAGGAATCCATGCGGTCACCTTTTCGCCCACCTTCATGAGCTTGAGCATTTCGGTCCAACCCGGAATGACGGCGTTGATGGGGAATTCCAGAGGTTGGCCACGATCGACAGAGCTGTCGAACTTGGTGCCGTCCAGAAGAGTACCGGTGTAATGAACCTTGACGATGTGACCTTCTGCAGGAGTTGCACCATCAGCATTACCTTCGGTGATTACCTTGTACTGAAGACCACTTTCGGTGGTGATAACGCCTTCAGCGGTCTTGTTCTTGGCAAGGAAAGCTTCGCCGGCAGCCTTGTTAGCTTCAGCAGCCAGGCTATCCTTCATTTCCTTTTCTCTCTGGCGATCAGCGGAAAGCTTGTTGAGAGTTTCAAATACGACAGAGTCAACCATCAGATACTTTGCGGAATCTTCGTTATAACGTTCCTTGAAAGCCTGAATGAATACGTCAACGTCAAGATCAATGGAATCACGAGTGACCAGCTGGAAGTGTGCCTGGTTACCAAAGTGAGCACCGAGGGCGTAGCTGTACTTTTCCTTATCAGTCACCAAAGTAGTCTTAGTCTGGGAAGCTGCACCACCCTGGCAGAACTGATCGCAACCAGTCATAGCCAAAGCAAGAGCGCCTGCAGCAATAATCAATTTTTTATCCATTCTCATTCCTTTTTTTGGCGCAAGCATCGCTAGCGCACGTTTGTGTCCCGAAAAATAACAAAAATCGCAGTTCAAAAGAACGGATAAAATCTTTTTTACCAAAAGTTTTTCATATATTGCCCTCTGTAAGCAAATCAAGGAACATATATGTGCGGAATCGTTGGTTACATCGGTCAAAATGATGCATTGCCCGTTCTTGTGGGCGGTTTAAAGAAACTTGAATATCGCGGATATGACAGTTCCGGCGTGTCCGTCTTGAACGACGGCAAGATTACTACAGTTCGAGCTTCCGGCAAGATTTCTGCCCTGGAAGAAAAACTGAAAGCAACCCCCGCAGCAGGCAACCTTGGTATCGCCCACACCCGTTGGGCCACCCACGGAGCTCCTACCGAACAGAACGCACACCCTCACACCAGTTTTGACGGAAAGATTTCCATCGTTCACAACGGTATTATTGAAAATTATGCTGTCCTGAAAAAACGCCTCCAGGCAGATGGAATTGAATTCAAGTCCGAAACCGATACCGAAGTCGTCGCCCACCTGATTGCAAAGTTCTACACCGGCAACCTTAAGGACGCCGTCCTTAAGGCCCTTTCCCTTATCGAAGGAACCTTTGGTCTTGCAGTAATCTGCAGTGAACGTCCCGGCACCCTGATTGGCGCCCGCCGTGGCAGCCCCCTGATTTTGGGAATTGGCCAGAATGAATTCTATCTGGCCAGTGACGTTTCCGCTATTATCAGCCACACCCAGAAGGTTGTCTATCTGGAAGATAACGACGTGGTGGAAATTCATGAAGATGGCTATAACCTGCTGAACATTCTCCGTCAGCCGGTGCAGCACGAAGTCCAGGATGTGGAATTCGATGCAGACTCTATCGCCAAGGGCGGCTTTGCCCACTTCATGCTGAAGGAAATTTTTGAACAGCCCGAAGTTCTGCGCAACACCATGCGCGGTCGTCTTCTGGCCGCAGAAGGTAACGCAAAGCTCGCCGGTCTCGACACCAACATCAAGGAACTGCGAAACATCAATCGTATTATCATTACCGCTTGCGGTACCAGCTACTACGCAGGTATGGTAGGCGAATACATGATTGAAGATCTTGCAGGCGTTCCTGTAGAAGTGGAATACGCTTCCGAGTTCCGTTACCGCAATCCCATTATCAAGCCGGGTACTCTTGTTCTCGCCATTTCCCAATCCGGCGAAACCGCCGACACCTTGGCTGCATTGAAGGAAGCCCAGCAGAAGGGTGCTACGGCTCTCGCCATCTGTAACGGCGTAGGTTCAACCATCGCACGTACCAGCGACGGTGGTGTTTACCTGCACGCAGGTCCCGAAATCGGTGTGGCAAGTACAAAGGCTTTCACCTCCCAGGTAACAGTCCTTGCCATGATCGCATTGCTGTTAGGTCGCCAGCGCCGCCTTTCCTTCGAAAGCGGTATGGACATCGTAAAATCCATGCAGGAACTTCCGGATTTGGCAGAACAGACTTTAAAACTTTCCGACCAGATTGCCGGTATCGCCCAGAAGTACGCAAAGGCTGGAAATTTCCTGTACCTGGGCCGTCACTACAACTACCCCGTCGCGATGGAAGGCGCCCTGAAGCTGAAGGAAATCAGCTACATCCATGCAGAAGGTTATCCCGCTGCAGAAATGAAGCACGGCCCCATCGCCCTTATCGACGAAAACATGCCGGTCGTAGTGATCGCCCCGAAGGATGCCCTCTTTGACAAGGTCATCAGCAACGTCCGCGAAATCAAGGCCCGTGGCGGCAAAGTCATCGCCATTACTACTGAGGATTGCCACCCGCTGGACGAAATTGCGGACCATCTGATCAAGGTACCCAAGACATCTAGCATGCTCATGCCTATTCTCACCTGCATTCCGTTGCAGTTGCTGGCCTACCATATCGCAGTCCTCCGCGGCAACGACGTGGACCAGCCGAGAAACCTGGCAAAGAGCGTGACGGTGGAATAGTGGCTAATGAGGTCGGCGCGAAGCGCCTTTGAGGAGTGAGGTTGACAGGTCGCACCTGACGGTGCTTGAGGGAAGTTGGCAATAGAGACTAGAAATTAGAACCTAGAGATTAGTGGTTAGAATACATCAAACCTCTAGGAGCGAAGCTCCGACCTCATACCTCAAGCGAAGCGTACCTCTAAGATCCTAGACCCTAAACTAGTGATTAGTGGTTAGAGATTTTAGGGTATAGGGTTCAGGGTATTGTGATTAGGGATGTCGGGAATACGCTGCGAGTAAAATCTAGTTGTCTTAAAAACGCAAGCGCTTGAAACCCGCTGCCCTAGCCCCTAGAACCTAGCCCCTAGCCCCTAATATACTCTAACCTCTAAACCAGAGTTTTTTCTACATTTGAAGCCTATGGAAACAGAACAGGAACTTTTGGAACAGGAAGAATACGAAGTCCGTATTGGAGCCTTCAACGGCCCCATGGACCTTCTAGTCTATCTAGTCCAGAAAAAAGAAGTTCCCCTGGAACAGATTTCCATTGCAGAAATTGCCGACCAGTTCCTGAAATGGGTAAACGTCTATAGCGAATCCACCAGTATGGACCTTTCCAAGGCAGGGGATTTCCTCTCCATGGCAAGTCGACTTATGGCCCTGAAGGTTCAGGAACTGCTCCCCGCCGAAGAACGTGATCCGGAAATGGAAGCGGAATATAACGAAGACCGCGAAGCCCTCATGAAGGAAATGTTGGAATACCAGCGTTTCAAGCAGGTGGCTAGCGGACTCCAGGAAATGGAAGGGAACAACTTCGGAACTTATTCCCGCGGTCGTCTGGAAAAGACACAGAACGATGATGAAACCTTGGCAGACGCAAATATCTGGCAGCTTTTCCGAGCCTACCAGAAAAGCCTGAAGACAAAGATTTCCGAAACGATCCATCACATCGAACTGGACTACGTCACCATTCAGGACCGTCAGCAGGCCATCAACAACTTCCTCAGCGTCAATGGCCGCGCACTCTTTGAAGACCTCCTGGATAACGATGCCCACCCCATTGTTGCTGCAGTGACCTTCATGGCCATGCTGGAAATGATCAAGACGGATGAAATCGTCTTCAGGCAAAGTGAACTGTTCGGTCCTATTTGGATTTACCGCAAAAAGAACAATGCGGACTACGCCGACGAAATGGCCCGCGAAACCGTATTCTTCAGCAAGGATCCGGACGTAAAGCCGGGCCTTGTAGAGGCCATCCGTAACCAGGCACTGGCCCGTTCCAAGGAACAGACTGTAGGAGACCTGGCAGCAGTCATGCGCGAAGCCGTGCAATGGACTGAAAGCGGACGCAACGTTTCTGAAGATGATCTTACCGCCATGCTGGAAGGTAAGGTGGATATGTCCGACGTCCAGGAAAACCCCTTCGCCGAAATGATGAAGGCAGATGACGCCGCAGAAGGTGTAGTTACGGATTCCCAGGAACAGCCGGTTGTCGCTACAGAATCCGTTACAGAAACACCCGCCGTCATTTCAAGTGACGAGAGCGACGACGACTTCGTTCCTGAAGTTGTAACATCTGCCGATGACGACGAAGATGAAATTCCCGTCGTAGTTTCCGCAACGGAAGTTTCTGAAGAACCCATTGTGGCAACACCCACACAGGACACTGCTCCAGAGCCGCAAATGACAGACGAAGAATTCGCCGAGTTCATGCGCAAGGCCCAGGAATTTTATAGCAATGGTGAGGCATCTGCACCTGTAATCCAGCCCGATGTGGCTCCCGTGCAGCAAGCGCCCGTAATCCCCGAAGAAAAGTCTATTGAAGAAAACCAGGTAGAGGAAGAAGTTCCTGTTGTCCAGAAGGCTGAAGAACCTGAGGAAGACAAGGATGACAGTCCCTTCTTTGCAGGCAATGAAATGACCGATGAAGAATACATTGCCTATCTTACGCGAAGCGCAAAGAACTTCGGAAAAAAAGACTAATTCTCCGATTTTGACGGAATAAAAAAGCACCGCAAATTGCGGTGCCCTTTTTATACAAGCGCTAGGATTATGCGTCAGACTAATCTCGTCTTCCGCCAAACAGGCCTGCTCTATAAGCCCAGTACAGCAACTGAAGAATGGAACCTACCGCTGCAGCCACATAGGTTAGACCGGCAGCAAACAGGACGCCACTCACCGTATTGTATTCACGACCCTGGGACACAATATCCAGGCGGGCAAGAATTTTCTTGGCGCGGCTGGAAGCATCAAATTCCACAGGCACAGTCACCAAAGTGAACAAGGTGGTAGCCGCAAACAACAGGACGCCGACAATGGCAACATCCTGACCGAAGGCCTTTCCCATGCCCATAAGCATGATACCGATGATCACAATCAGCGGTCCAAAGTTAGAACCGATGTTTGCCACAGGAACAATGGCAGAACGAAGCCACATGGGGAAATAGCCTTGAGCATGCTGGATAGCGTGTCCTACTTCGTGAGCAGCAACACCTGCAGCACTTGCACTACGGCCATAGTAAACTTCGCGGGACAAGTTCAGAGTCTTGTTCATGGGATTATAATGGTCCGACAGGAAACCATGGTGTTCCAGCACCTGGACATCCGTAATACCAGCGTCCATAAGGATAGCCTTTGCAATATCGGCCCCAGTAAGACCGCTGGAGATACCAACCTTCTGACCTGCAGCAAAGCGGGTCTTTACCATCCAGGACACACCGCCAGAAAGGACCAGGGTGACCAACAGGATTCCCATATAGAGGGGATCAAACATCATAACAAAACCTCTTTGTCGTTATCAACAGAACCACATGCCCTGTCAATTTTTTCCTCCATAAATGTACAAAAAAAGCCCACAGGTTGACCTGCAGGCACTTTTTCTATTACATATCCCCAGTTTTTAATGGCATTTTGTCGCGGATTCTTGTAAGTACAAGACCTAACAGCATATAGAACACCGCCTGTAGGGCCAAAGGATATAGCAGGGACGAAGCTTCATAAATATCAGCACCGCGTTGTTCGATACTCAACCAGGCAGGTACTGCAAACGTTGAAGGCAACAATGCAGATAAGCCATACATCCAGGTGGGCACAAGATTCGTGGGCCAGCTGAAATTGGCAAGGAACAGAATCGGGATGCTCATGTACAGGAATATCTGCATGCTTGTCTCGCGACGGAGGAAAACCTGAGACAGCACCATTCCAAAATTGATGGTACTGAAAAGGAAAACCACCGCAAAGGCAATCATAGGCAGGACCTGTCCACGACGGGGAAATTCAAAAACGTTGTACACCACAAAATGGTACAACAGAATGAAGCTGCAATAATGGAGGAAGTATGCCAGGGATCGTCCGAAATAACGATACGGCATCTTTTCGTTTTCCACTTCACTGTCGCGGTACTTTTTACGGAACTTGCGATGGGCACGAGCACCACCAAGTACGCAGATGCCAATGACAAGCGTTTGCTGAAGAATCAGCACTAACACACTAGGCACCACGTAATTGGAATAACTGCCTGTATTATTGTACAAGGTCTGGATACTAATCGGGGCGGGATCGCGCATGGCAATAGCCTTGGCGGCGGGGACTTTCTTTCCGAGGGCAATCCGCTTGACCTTCGTCGTCGCCCCAAGAGTCAAAGCACAAGTGGTAAAAGCCGTTCCAATATTTCCGTGGAGCATCACGTAGGCGCCATGCGTAAATACATTAACCATAGCGGTCCCTCCGTTACGCAAGGTCTTCTCCATGTCCTGAGGGATCACCATGAAACCATAGATTTTCTCATTGGCCAAGGCGTCTTCCGCATCACGCAAATCGGAGAACACGTAACGTACATCAATTTGCTGAGCAGCCTCAGACATCTGAGTCAACTGTCGAGACATGACCGTATGATCCAAATCCACTACAGCAACAGGAACTTCAGACACAGTCTGATTCATGTAAGGTGTAGGATAGTAGAAGGCGTAAAGAACGCCTGCAACCACCAGAAGCAACACCGCAGCAGCATCTGTATAGAACAGCTTCCATTCGGCAAAAGCAACCTTCATGAGGCGTCTAAAAAGATCTATCATTTCTTAATAGCCTCCCCCATCAAATTTACAGAAACAAGGTTCCGTTCTTCTTCACGTTTTGCCGCCTTTTTCCAGCGAACAAATAACAAGCGGGAAGCAAGTAAATGCCAGAACAGGGCCATCACCAACAGCACAACAATAGATTCCCATGCGTGAGCCTTACCTGCACTTCCCAGGAGCATACAGGACTGCACTTTTAGAACATGGGTCAAAGGCAGGCAGAAGGCAAAACAACGGACAGCCAAAGGCATTGCCATGATCGGGAAAGTCTGTCCCGCAAAAGCAAAGGCAGGCCCTGCAATAACACCCGCCACGCTGGTAGACATGCGCATGTTCCCCGTAATGGCAACAAAGGCAGCCCCCGCACCATTACAGGCAAACACCATGGCCATCTGCCCAGAAGCGGTAATAATGAACTCATCCAAAGTCATAGGCGCCATAAAACGATGAGTGTAAGCATACACCCCAATCATCGCCATGGACTGAATTAGCCCTAAAGGGAGAATGGTTGCCAGCCCCAGGATTACACGGGACCCACCAGCAGCAGCCAGATATTCACGAACGCGATGATCGCGGAACGGCAAGCTGAATATATACACAGCGGCAAGAATACAGGCCAAATGGAAAATGGCGGTAACAAGTCCCATTCCAAGAAATCCTTGGTAATTTCCTGTAGAGTTTCCCACTGACTGAAGAGAAACCTTTACCGGCTCATCCATACCTTTAGTAAACAAGTTTGATCCGATGGAGGAAATAACTGTACGGATTTCCTTTGTAGCGAAGGAATTGGTCAGATAGTTCTGTCCACTGGAAAAAACGGGAATGACGGGGGATTCAAGGCGAAGGGCACGACGTTCCAAGTCGTAAGGCAAAAGCACAAACGCCTGTAATTCCCCCTTCACGACAGCATGTTCACATTCACTGAAATCTTCACATTCCAAAACCACATCCACCACGGGATTTGCATGAAGACCGTCCTCAAGTTCATCCGCAAATTGACTACGGTCCTGTTTGATAACCCCTACAGGAATATGCTGGAGGATTTCAGCGGAAAACACATCCACCATAAAGATGGATGTCGCCATAGGCAAAATGAGGATTACAAGCCACATCACCAGATTATGGCCGAAGTAAACCTTCCTTACCGTTCTGAAAAAGCTACGAAACACGGAAGCCTTCCAGCGGGATTACTGAATTTGTTCCACAGGGAAAAGAACGCTCATGCCCGGGCGGAGGTTTTCAACCTTAGCCTTGGGGCGCATGCGAACTTCGAAGCTCTTCAGGTCGAAACCGCCACTTTCCTTGGAAGAACGCCAGGTGGCATAATCTCCTACAGAAGCGATATAGGAAACTTCCATATCCACATGCATGTCAAGAGCGGGAATGTACATATTGAAGGTCTTACCCTTGAAAACATTCTTCAGCATGTCTTCACGAAGGTGGAATACAGCCCAGGAATCATCCAGATCGGTAACCGCAAGAATCGGCATGCCAGACCCAACCACTTCCCCTTCTTCCACAAGCTTCACGGAAACTTCACCGGAAATGGGGGCACGAATCTTAGTTTCTTCCAGATAAGCATCCACTTCGGCATTTGCACCCTTTGCCTGAAGGACAAGAGCATTTGCGGCAGCCTTATCTTCGGAACGGGCTCCAGCAAGTGCCTGGTCATACTGGGCCTTGGCTGCATCAGCGGCAGACTGGGAAGCCTTCATCTGGGTTTCAGCTTCATCGCGTTTCTGCAACGGAAGTACACCTTCGCTATAAAGCTTTTGCACGCGGTCATAAGTATTGCGGGCAAGATTTGCTGCATCTTGAGCACGATCTGCCATCGCCTTCAGTGCAGTCACGTCTTCGCTACGTGCACCATTACGAGCCTTGGAAGCTTGAGCACGAGCAGCACCAAGAGCGCCTTGAGCCTGCATCTTCTTTGCTTCGATTTCGGGACTGCTGATAATTGCCACAATGGCATTCTTCTCTACCATATCCCCTTCGCGGAAGAACACCGTTTCCACTCGGCCAGGAACCTTACCAGCAACCAATACTCGGCGGGCTTCCATCTGTCCCTGAAGGAAAGCCTCGCGAGGTTCCGTCGCAAACTTCTGCAAGGTGGAAATGCCCAGCACAATCAGTGCAATAAGGGCTGCGACGACCAAAACCTTTCCAATAATTTTCAGCGCTTTCATCAATCATTCTCCATTTCTATTCATTAAATTTATTGTGCCTGAGCAGGGGCGGACGTTTCTTCAGTCACAGGCTGGGTAGATTCTACAGGTGCTGCAGGCGGCACAGGTTCTGCTGCAGATTCTGCAGCAGGCATTGCCATAGGAGGCTGAACCGGTTCCACTGTAGCTACAGGTTCCGCAGGAGTTACCGGTTCCACAACCTGTTCTGCAGGAGCAGGTTCCACCGGTTTCACATCCTTCAACATTTCACCCGCATTTGCGACTTCGCCACTAGCTTCCAACAATCCAAGCCACGCAACCACCGCGTCAAAATGAGCCTTCAATTCTGCCACCTGCAAACGGGACAAGGCAAGTTCAGCATCCACCACATCAAGGCCTGTAGCAAGGCCTGCTTCATAAGCAAGAGTCTGACTACGATGAGCCTCTTCTGCAAGTTCACGAGTCTTGGAAAGGCTCGTCAAGCGGCTCTGAGCATGTTCCTTTTCACGCCAGCGTTTTTCAACTAGAAGCTTGATGTTGTCCATGGTCTGTTCTTCCATGCTGCTGAGAGAGCGATCCATAGCCTTTGCATTTGCAACCTTGGAACGGGTTTCTCCACCCTTGAACAAATCCCACTGAAGCTTTGCACCTACAGCCCATTCCGGTTCCAGAATAGTCAAGTCCTTCGTATACAGTTCCTTATAGGCAAACAATGCTACCATAGGATAGTAATCACCCTGTGCAGCGCTCACTGCAGCCTGGGAACGCTTACGTTCCGTACGGAGCTGAGCCAGCCCCGGATGCTTCTCCAGAGCCAACTGCTTGAATTCCTCCATGGAATGAATATTATCCGGAACAAGAACCGGAGTAACTGCGGTAAGGCTAGTATCCGTATGCAGAAGACTTGCAAGGGCCATACGGGCAAGAGACTGGTCGCGATAGGAATCTTCCAGAGCATTTTCTGCTTCCGCTAGGGCAACTTCTGCACGGAGGCGTTCCGCCTTACTGATCTGGCCACCTTCCTCCAATTTCTTGGAACGAGCAAGATGTTCTTCCAAATTCTTCTTGGTTTCCTCGCGCATGATGGTCAATTCTTCAGCCAGACGCAAAGTAAAATACTTGGTGGCCACATCCATCAGAACCGTATTCTGAGCCATTTCAAACGCAGCCTTCTTGGCGACCACATTTTCCTTGGCAGCACTATAGGCCGCCGTACGTTTGAAGCCCGTGAACAGAGGCCAGATTGCAGTCAAGCGAGCATTGAAAAACACATCGTCCTGGACCTTCATGCTGAAGTCCTTGGAGTCCTTAATTTTACTGGATGCGTCAGCACCAAATTTTTCTGCCTGCTGGACCGCAGCATCGTTGGCATCCTTACTGGTTACCACAGCACTCCATATATCGCCCGTCTTGCCTTCCAGCGCAGCCTTTGCCTGTTCTTCCGCCATGGACTGCGGCATACCTGCAGCAACCATTTGCTTTACGGCTCCAGCATAGGCTTCACCATAGGCTTTTTCGTACGCAGCATTATAGGTAGCCAAATACGCCTTGGAATACGCTGCGGCACCTGCAATATCACTTAGAGGAGCCTGAAGGGAGCTTAAGTCGATTGTAATGGGATCGTTTATCTTTGTAACGCTAGCAGTCAAAGTAAGCTGAGGCAAAAAGCGGGAACGAGCTTCCCCCTGGCCACTTTCAGCCATATCCACCTTAGCCTTTTCTGCTTTAATCTGGGAATTGCTGTTTTTTGCCATTTCAATGGCATCTGAAAGTGTAATAGGTGTAGCGGATACTGCGATACAAGACGAAAAAAGAAGAGCCAAACACTTTTTCATATTGTTAAAAATAACAATTCTCTACTTTTTACATCATTCCAAAAACCTTATATTTCTTACTTTTTTCGCAAATAATATTACAAAATTATTACAATATTTTTCAGATATAAAAAAAGGGCTCCCTTCCGGAAGCCTCTTTAATCTCGTCGCAATATAACTACTTGCCGAAAGTAGGTTCAGCAGCTTTCCATGCAGAAGGGCCATAACCCATTGTAGTCACGTTTGCACGCTGCAAACTATAACCGACACCATCAGCATCTGTGAGGCCAGCCCATGCATCGGAATACAAGGTAGCATCGTGCCAGATGTAGAAATACTTGACAATACCATCCTTCGTCGTTGAAGAATAGGGTTCCTTCACCGCAATGGTTTCACCACGGTTGGAAAGCTTACCATTGTAGGTGTAGATAGCAACATCCGCCGGAACACTATAAGTCGTTCGAACAAGGTCAGCCCCCCAGCCAGCATCATTCACATCTTCCAATACGCTGGGAATCAAAAGGATTCGTCCATTAGCCGGAATGATATCGTTGGGACCGAATTCAATATTCACGCCTTCGACCTTCCAGCCCTTCTTTACGGTAGAATTGTAAAGGGAAATGGGAGCTGCAGTGGCGTTCACCAGTTCCAGGAATTCGAACGGCAGAGCATCCTTTTCATCCGGATGATAATGAATTTCGTCAATATAGACAGAACCAAGCTTAAGGGCAGAATTCATTGCACCCGGAGTCGCTTCGGCAAGGGGTCCCTGAGCAATGGAACCGTCAGCCACGTCCACGACACCGCTTACACCCTTACCAGCCGGGAGCCAGATACTGGATTCCTGACCTTCCACCATGCCATACAGGTAGATTTCACCACCCTGGTCGGAAACCACAAGTTCATCGCTGAAGTCCTTGGCACCATCAAGAAGCAGATAGCCACCTGCAGGAACAACGCCAGCGTTAATGGTCAACTTTTCATTGCGAAGCTTTACGAACAAAGTCCAACCCGTGACATCAACAGGTTCCTTGCCGGAATTGTACAGTTCAACCCAGGAAGCTTCAAAGCCGGCAGTGCCCAGAATAGAGGGCTTCACTTCGTTAATACGGACGGTATTCACCACGTCAATGCAAGCATCATTGCCTACACCCGGATTACCATTGGGAAGCGCACTTGCACACCAGGAAACAGACTGAGCTGCAATTCCACCGGTGTATACCAGGGAACGGCCCTTACCATCAGCAAGACTCGGCCAGGGAGGTTCACTACTGAAAGCGCAGGTCACGTCACCTTCGCCACGAACCTTCACGTTCACCACGCCACCTTCATTCACAAGCTTACCCGTCATACCGCCGAAAACTCGACCAGCGAAAGTAGGATATGCCTTAGCAAATTCTGCAGCGTCATTGGTCACAACCACATATTCGCCCTTCTTAAGGGGTTCTGCAGGGAAAGTGAAATCCACATCACCGCTCAGACGCAGCAAGTAATCCTGCATGTTGGCCATGTCAGAACCGCCTGCGATATAGATTTCCACCCATTCCAGGGGAGATCCATCGGCTGCGTTATACATAATTTCAGAGCAAGCCATCTGCGGTTCATCCTTATCGGAAAGAGACGCACTGGACACCAGCACGCTATTTCCACCGCCATTAGAGTTGGAGGAACTTGCAACAGGATTCTGCTGTCCAGCAGAAGATGTTCCATCCACCGGCGGATTGACCGGATTGTTCGGAGATGACGGATCGTCAGAGCAGGCGGCCATCATGGAAACGAGGGCAACGCTTGCACCAGCAGTAAAAAGTTTCTTGATATCCATAAGAGACATCCTTTTAAGAGTATTTTCTCTATATTACAAATTTTCTTCCAACGTAGTTCCAAGTTTCGTCCAGTAAGGGGTCTTGAAACGGCGAGGATTTTCATAAATACGCTGCCATTCAGCCGCAGCATTACCAAACTTGGAGAATCCGCCCTGTTTTAAGTTCAGGAATCGGATCAAGTCGATCATCCAATAAGGCACCTGAGAGCAAGGACACTTCAACTCAAGCACAGCGTCACATCCGGGCAGGAAAAACCTGGGAATACCCGTGGACTGCATGTAGTGAGGATCGACGGTATAGTCAAAACCATTTTCTTCACGGAAACGCATGCCCGTATCAATAGTCACACGGGAATACTCTTCGCGAAGACCAAACCAGGCGCGACGCTTATACTGCGTCAAGAGACGAGGATGGGCCCCATGAAGTTCCGTCTTGTATAGAAAATCCTTCAGGTACTTACGATCCTTGTCCGTCTTGCAAGGCCATTCTTCCGGCTTCATATGCCACACTTCACCAGGGTTAATCCCCTTGATAGTCGCACGGCTCTTGTAACAGATACTCTTGATCTTGCGCTTCACTTCAAAATGGAAAGTACCATCCTGAGCGGGATGTTCACCATAGGTACGAATGCGCATGTTGAAGCGGTCCAGCAACTGCTTCTTTTTCCATCCTAGGAATGTCCAGGACGGGGTATCCAGATACAGGTTGGTAATCCAGTAGAATCCACCCGGAGTAATCTTGGAATAATAGTCTTCTTCACAATAGGGAGCAATGAAGGCGCCAATTTTATCGGCCCATTCCACAGGAATGTGGTACTTCAGCTCGAATCGTTCGAGAAGACTAAAACCGCGGGCTTCGGCCATATTACTTCAGACCCTTCTGCAAATGATTCTGGACACCTTCTTCAGAGAGAACGCCAGCATACTGCAGCAAAGCAAGATAGCGGTTGTAAATTTCGTTTTCCAGCTTGATTGCCTTCATGTTGCTTGCAATAGCACTTTCACGGGCACGCAACTGCAGAAGAGGATCGGAGCCGGCATTCTTGGCAAACTGTTCAAAAATGCTATTGGAAGTCACCTGTTCCACAAATTCCTTCTGAACCTTCCACTGGGCAACCAAGGAATTCACTTCTTCAACCAACTTGGCAACCTTCTGGTTCACGTCACGGACTTCGTCCATGTAGTCACCTTCGGCATCCAGGTCCGCTACCTGAGTGCGAAGCTCGCTATCCTTATTGCTATCGAAGAACGGAAGACGGAAAGCCAGATTTGCAAAGAACTTATCAGCAGTCTTTCGATTATCAACATCAGGAACGAGAACTCTTGCTGTCGCAGTACATCCCAACTGGCTCGTACAACCAGTCTTCTTTTCGAAGTCGGTCTTGTAATCCGCATAAGAACCAGTGCCGTACACATCATAGGCATCCAGGTCCTTATACTTTTCCATCAGGGATTCAATCTGCAGGGAATAGCCGATACCAATATGGGAAATGTAATCGCGATCCTTGGCATTATCCTGACGTGCCTTGGATTTTTCTTCCTTCATTTTTCCCGCAGCCATAGCAATCAAGGGGAAGTTGTCATTTACGACCACGCCACCTTCCAGCTGCTTAATCACGTCATCAATAGAGGGGAGCCAGCTAGAATCAAGTTCTATCGCATCAAAGTCGGGAACCCACTGGTGAAGCTTATTGGCATAGTATTCCATGGAAGTGCTATCGCTAATCAGTTCAGCACGAAGGTCCGCTTCCTTTTCAATAGCATCCATCAAGTCCTGAGGATTGAAGTTGGGAGAGCCAGATTTCAAGTGCAGCACTTCAATACGGTCCAGGTTCACCTGGTACAATTCCTTCGTCAACTGATTCAGACGCTGACGGAGTACATAATGAATTCCGCGTTCGTAACGATCATAAAGCAGGACGCCACGATCCGCCGCAAGATGCGCTTTCTGATATGCAGCCTGAGCGTCCCAATGATCACGATCCGCAGCACCTTCCCCAAAAGACTTAGGAACAAAGCGAAGTTCAAAATCATGGCTTGCAAAGCTGAAACCATCCAGCTTATAACGCAGTTCCAGTTTATCCCAAAGTTTGGTTCCTCTTCCAGAAGAGGTCATCTCTGCACGCTTCTGGGCGGTCTGATAGCGAGGATCTTCATCAACGGACTGAATCAGCTTTTCCCAAGTCAGGGGGCCTGCAAAAGCCACTGCAGACAAGGCCAGAGTTGCTAATCCAAACTTTTTCATAAACACAACCTAAATACGTTTAAAATTTTAATCTGCGAAAGGATTATTCGGAAATGGTCACCATTTCACCGAGAAGGAACGGATTCTCTTCGGAAATCTTGATTATGACTTCGCGTCCGTGAATAGGCATTTCAGGCATCTTCCACATACGAGTGGGAAATTCAACGATACGGCTAGAAAGGCCAATCACTTCACCCTTCACAGCCTTACCAGTGCCACCCAAGGTACGGACATTAACGGATTCACCAATGTCCATACGCTGATACATACGTTCGTGAATATAACCGCGGATCATAGTGGGAGACTTGTGAGTCAAGGTAACGATCGGAGCAAAGCTGGAAACCTTTTCCCCATCACGAGCATTAACGGAACCCACGACCCATTCTTCCTTAGCAACCTGAATCAGTTCTTCCTGCTGCTTCTGGAGTTCGGCCAGTTCCTTCTTCAAGTTTTCCACTTCGGTAGCACCGGCACTCTTCTGGAGGCGACCGCTGCTCTTAAGAAGCTTGATCTGTTCATTTGCGTTAGACTGAAGCACTGCAAGTTCGTTCTTCAAGCTCTTGATACGAAGGACGGTTGCGTCGTTACCATCATTCTGTGCATTGGAACCCTTCAGGCTCTTCAACTTGGCGGTAATTTCCTTATTGCGCTGGTATTCAGTTTCCAGGTTACGGATTTCAGACTTAAGAGCCAGGCTGCGGGAAGAAAGGTCTGCCTTTACTTCTGCAACCTTCTGGTCAATTTCTGCAGTAGACAGGCTGCTGCGTCCTTCAATCGCATCCAGTTCGCGAGTCAGTTCGGTAATACGAAGAACCAGGTCCGGGCGGTTCAATTCAATGATAGTGTCGCCCGCATGAATGGTCTGACCAGGCATCACATGCACCTTAATCACTTCAGTGGGGCTCGGCAGGCTAATGGTAGTTTCAGTCGCTTCGGCAATGCCCTGGAACATGGTTGCCTTACCGGCGAACATGAAGCCAAGAACCACAACCACGACGATGCTCAAGCACCAGGCGTAAATCAGCTTGTGCTTATAAGCATGAGCAACACCTGCATTAGACTTATGCTTGTTCCAGAAAATGTCGAAAGCTTCTTCAATCTTATTCATGATTCACTCCCCTTACATTTCCGTAGTGGCATCCTGCATCATGAACGCGATGTCAGAAATACCTTCGATCTTGGACATTTCCTGAATGATTTCTGCAGCAGGCTTGTTTGCACGGAGACGAACCTGGTAGGCACAATCCACTCGGGCGCCGCCATCCACTTCGCGCATGGTAATCAGGATGTAGGTTTTTAGATTCTTGCGTAGGATGTCTTCAAGAGCCTGACGAGGAGCGGATTCGTTAGGAAGAGCAAAACGGAGCATGCCGTCAAAGAAATGCTTGGTGCCAAGACCCGTACGGGAAATCAGGAAGGCCACCAGACAGAAGGCGATGGTACCACCGGCAGCAGCACCCCAGGCATAAACACCGCAACCGATGCCTGCACCCAAGGAGGCGAAGATGAACATGATGTCGCGGGGATCCTTGAAACTCGTGCGGAAACGAACCACGGAAAGGGCACCCATCATGCCAAGGCCACGGCCCACATTGTCACCGATAGCGGACATCACCATTGCGGCAACCACAGAGCTCAGAACAATCCCCTGGACAAAGTTACGGGAATAGGAAAGACCCAGGAAAGTCTTTTCGTAAGTCCAGGCAATGACGGAGGAGAGGATAAAGGCCAAAATAAGGGTATAGGCCAAAGTGATTAGAGTTGCATTAGTAGTACCAGATTGGACCGCTAAAAGGTCAAGCATAGAGACTCCGTTTCAGTTTATAACAATTACACCCATAATTTACTTTAAAAACGCCATTTTTCGGGCATTTTTTGTGTAAAAATGGTTGAACAAAAACCAAAGAAATCTCTAAATAGGATCCATTCTGGGAGCAAAACGCCCTATTTTAACACACCCAAACTCAAAATATATAAATGTGAGAAATTCGAACGTGAGTTACATCACATTTTACGAAAAATAAAATTAACTAAAGCGACCCGCAGTCTGCTTACGGCGACGGCCTCTTTCCGAGATCAAGGCTTCCAGCAGGAACAGGAGAGCGGCCATCCCCAGGAACACTTGATAGCGGTCCTGGTAATTATCCATACGGTCAGTAGACTGTTCCTTCTTTTCCAGGGAAGCAATTTCAGTCAGCACCTTCTGGAGCTGGAACTCACCCGGACTGGCATAGAAATAAAGACCACCCGTAACATTTGCAATTTCCTGCAAGGTACCGTCTTCCAGACGAGTCGTGACGATATTCCCCTGCATGTCCTTCTTGTAGGCCACCTCCCCATTTCTGGAAGGAACTGGAATAGGCACGCCTTCTCGGGAACCAATACCGATGGTATAGATGCGGATACCCATTTCAGCAGCTTCCTTGGCGGCATTGACTGCAGCGGCTTCCAGTTCTTCACCATCACTCATGAGAATCATGACGGAGTACTGACCACCACTATTGGAATTTCGATAAAGGTCCATTCCCTTACGGATGGCTCGCTCCAGGTTGGTACCGGGCATAAGCCAGCCAGGAGTCAGTTCACGAAGCATGGACTGAACCGTTCCGTAATCCAAAGTCAGCGGGACCATCACCTGAGCCTCGCCAGAGAAAGCCACCAACCCCACACGGTCCCCGCTAAGGGATTCCAGGAAAGAGGAAATTTCATGACGGCTGCGGGTCAGACGATTAGGCTTAATGTCTTCAGCCAGCATGGATAGGGAAATATCCTGCAACAACACAAGATCAAGACCACGACGTTCAATATGCTCCATCTTGTGCCCCCACTGAGGGCGAGCAAGAGCAACAAATAAAAATGCAATCGCCAAAAGAAGAATGAGAGCCTTAGCCAAACGACGCCAAGGAGAATGAGCCGTGGATAGCTTAGGCAGCATGGTCAAAGACACGAATCTGGCGGCCAACTTTTTACGACGATGGTTGGCGTACAAAAACAGAAGGGCAAATAGCGGGAGGGAAAGCAATCCCCACAAGAACATCGGTTCTGCAAATCGCATAAGTTAGTAGACAGTAGGAAGTAGGAAGTAGGAAGTTGGATGTTGGAAGTTGGTGGTTGGTGGTTGGAGGTGGATTAGGGGATGCGGACGAATCTCGTATTTGCAAGAAGTAATTCAAGTAAAATCAAAATGGCTCCGAACAACAACCAGGGATAGAACTTTTCCGCATAACGGGCATATGCGATCGTTTCAATTTCCGTCTTTTCCAATTCATCAATTTCGGAATAAATCTTTTCCAGGTCAGCCTTGTTCTGAGCGCGGTAGAAACGACCACCCGTCTTACCCGCAATATT
This sequence comes from Fibrobacter sp. UWR4, assembly GCF_003149045.1. Classification (NCBI taxonomy): domain Bacteria; kingdom Pseudomonadati; phylum Fibrobacterota; class Fibrobacteria; order Fibrobacterales; family Fibrobacteraceae; genus Fibrobacter; species Fibrobacter sp. UWR4. The sequence goes on from NZ_QGDU01000012.1 coordinate 74,609, forward strand.
TTTCAGGGCATCTTCATCAATGCTCATTTCAGACGGAACAGGCATTTCCACCCAGGACGCACCACCAAAGAAGGAAGCCTGAGGTACAAGTATGTTCCCTTGCTTCAAGCCAACGCCAACGGTATAGACCTTGACACCAAGGGACTTGGCAACTTCAGCCGCACGATCCGGAGAAACAATACTTGCATTATCCTTACCATCGGTCAACAGCACCACAACCTTCGACTTTGCATTGGATTTCTGCAGACGGGCAAGAGCGTTCATCAGGCCGTCTCCAATCGCAGTACTTGCACCTACAGTAGAATCCTTCGCCAAATCATCCGTCGCCTTCAGGATTTCAAGCAAGGAGCCATAATCCAAAGTCAAAGGGCACTGGGTAAAAGCCCTGGAGCCGAACGCGGAAAGGCCGATACGGTCCGCATGACGTTTCTGGATAAATTCGGAGATCACTTCCTGAGCATATCCCAAACGGCTGTACTTCCAATATTCTCCGGACTTGTAGAACTTTTCCGCATCCATACGCTTGACCTTGGACATTTCCTCACGGGTCAGCATATCGATGGTACCCATGGAACCAGAAACATCCAGAGCAAGCATAATATCCACACCATCAGTAGAAGTGTATTCCACTTCCATGGAGTTCTGAGGACGGGCAAGAGCCACTACAAAGGCGCACAAGGCAAGAAGACGCAAGGCGGGAACAATGTGGCGAAGACGCACACGGTTGCTGGGCGCAGCCTTACGAGCAATAGAAAGTGCAGGAAACTTAATGGTACTCTTACGGCTACGATTACGATAGACGTAAGACACGATCAAAACAGGAACCAGAAGGAAAAGCCAGAAGGCCTCCGGATTCTGAAAATGTAACGATCCAATATCCATTATTTCTCCAAAAACAGTAATCAGTTCTCCTTAGCGAGATGAATATACAAAAAATGTTTTTTCAAAATATTGATGTTGTTATTCTGTAGCGTCCAGCGGTGGAATTGGATTGGATCCCTGGCCCTTGACACAACGAATATGGGGATAGCTTTTGTTATTTTCAGAATCATAGAAGATTCTGCCATCATAACCCCTTCCCGGATAGGAAAATAATACAAGCAGGTCAGGAGTTTGATCTTTGTCGGAAATCATGTATTCCACATAGCCAAAGCTGTAATCATAAACGATACTATAGTAATGTTTGTTTCCAGAAGAATTTATTCCAAAACCAAAAGCATCGGAGCCCCCCTCAGTGTATTCGTTCCACTTTGTTGCATATAAGGCATCGTTAATTTTGGCACCATCGGTTGTTTTTACGACATAACTAAACAAAGTATTCCAATCTTCCACGGTAGGAATATGCCAACCATTGGGACATACGCCCTGAATAGGCCATTCCACGGAAGTACGATCGAAGGAGTTGCTCTCAAATCCATTGGCTTGTGCCCACTTATACATACGCCCCAAATGAGCATACTTGGTACAGGAATCCTTTTCATTGCCACCCATACAGAAGCTACTGTCAATCACATACTTTAGGTTTTCGGCCATCCAGGTTTGGTCGCCAATATCAACAGTCCTATAGATGTTACCATCACGTTCATCCACCAGATCGCCATACTTTCCAGTATAAAGTGTTAAAGATTTGGGTCGATAGGTAGGAATGGGCTCTGCATTCGGCAATGTTACACTATCAGGAACATTCACAGGCCACTGATATTCGCAAGAAACGGAAAGCGCATTTCCCTTAGGCATATAGTCAGGGAAGATTTTTTGTCTGTAGCATTCCAAATCTTCACAATAATCATGAACATTGGCTTTTTCTCCGTCACAGAGAGCATCCCCTGCCTTTTTTTTCGGGGAATGAGGGGACCAGGCCCAACCCACATCATTCATGTAAGCATAGTAGCCGCTTTCGTCACGATAGCCGGCATAAATTCCGCGAACCCCCGAATGATTTACTGTCCACCCCTTAGGACAAATTCCCTTTGGGTCTACGGGTTCACAAGAATTTGTTCTAGTATCCTGATAAGCCTCATTCCAAGTATAAAGTCTGCCGTAACGTTCACAGTTCTTAGGATAATCTGCGTAACACCAACTACCCTCAGTTTCGTAATTGAGATTTGCATTCATAGAAAGCTTTGAATTCGAAAGCTTTAATGGATATTCATGACCATCACGCTTATCCACCATTTTCATCTTACTCAAATCAAAACTCATTTCCTCGTTTTCCACCTTAATGGAAAATTCGGGGATTTCAACACTATCCTTTTCCGATGAAGAACTATTAGCTGTCGATGCAGAAGAATTCTTGGATGTTGAACTTGACGAGTTCTTAGATGTTGAGCTCGAAGAGTCCTTGGATGTTGAACTTGATGAATGCTTGGATGCAGAACTTGATGATGTCTTGGATACAGAACTTGATGATTTTTCATCAGAAGAATAACCTTCGTCAATTTCCGCAGCCGCCGGAGACGAAGAAGAATCAGCATCCTCACCACAAGCGTAAAGGAAGACCACAAGGGCTAGCAACAAATATTTTTTCATTTTTTCTCCTTACCCACCACCAATAAAGTTATCCTTGAGCAAATCGGCTCAGGAAGCTGGCTAAGCGTTCATTACCGGACTGATTGAATACGAAATCAGGAGAACCCTGTTCCACGATTACGCCCTGGTCCATAAAGATTACCTTGTTCGCAACATCGCGGGCAAAGGCCATCTCATGGGTCACGATAACCATGGTCATCTTCTGGTCGGCAAGGCCCTTGATAATCTTCAGCACTTCGCCGGTCAGTTCCGGGTCCAGGGCGCTGGTAGGTTCATCGAAGAACAGAATCTTGGGCTGCATGGCCAAGGCGCGGGCAATGGAAACGCGCTGCTGCTGGCCGCCGGAAAGTTCACAGGGGTAAGCCTTTTCCTTGGTTTCAAGGCCCATCTGCTTCAGAAGTTCGCGGCCACGTTTGCGGGCTTCTTCACGATCCATCCCAAGCACACGAATGGGAGCAATGGTCAGATTCTGAAGCACCGTCAAATGGGGGAACAGATTGAAATTCTGAAATACAAGACCTGTAGAAAGACGGATTTCGCGGAGCACACTTGCAGGAGCATACTTGGCCAAGCCCTTCTTATCCACGCCCACAACCATGTCCTTACCGTTAACGCAAACGGAGCCGGCATTCATGGTTTCCAGCTGGGTAATACAGCGGAGAAGCGTGGACTTGCCGCTACCAGAGGGGCCAATGATAGAAAGAACTTCGCCTTCACACAAACCAAAGGAAATATCCTTAAGCACATGGTTATCGCCAAAGGACTTCTTCAAATGTTCTACTTTCAAAACTGCGTTTTCGCTCATACAAAACTTACCACCAATAACCTTCCGTCCACTTCCTACTGTCTACCGCCTACTTCCTACTACTTATAGTAATTCAGTTTCTTTTCCACATAGGCGAAAAGGCAACTAAGCAAAAGGTTGGCAATGTAGTAGAAAACACCGGCAACAAACAGCGGGTAAATGCTAGCATAGGCAGCCTGCTGTTTCTTTGCCAGAGAGAACAATTCCGTCACAGCAATTACCTGTGCAAGGGACGTATCCTTCACCAGGGTAATCACTTCGTTCGCACTAGCAGGCACCACCTGCTTCACCACCTGAGGCAAGATAATGCGGAAGAATGTCTGCCCCTTTGTAAGTCCCAACATGGTGGCAGCCTCATACTGACCCTTGGGAATAGCCTGAATACCACCGCGGAAAATTTCCGCAAAGTAGGCTGCATAGTTAATGCTGAAAGCAGCAATAACCGCAGGAAAGCGATCAAAGGAGATCCCCATTCCCGAATATTCGCTTAGGTAGTAGCTCCCGAAATAGATGGCCACAATCTGCAGCAAAAGCGGAGTTCCTCGCATCACAGAAATGTAGAAGGACACCGGATAGCGAATAACGCGATACTTACTCATCTTGAGGACAGCAATAAGCAGTCCTAGAGGGATAGAGAAAAGCAGCGTAAGTCCGAAGATTTCAAGGGTGGTAACAAAGCCGCCCCAAAGAACAGGCAGAAGAGTAGCTAAATCTGACATTGGATAGTAGAAAGTTGGAAGTAGTTAGTAGGAAGCAAAAAACTGTCTACTTCCTACTGTCTACTGTATACTGGTTTATTTTCCGAACCACTTGGCCTGGATTTCAGCGAACTTGCCGTCGGCCTGCATAGCCTTGATGGTTTCGTTCACGGCGTCGCGGAGAGCCTGGTCCTTCTTGCGGAAGCCGATAGCGTAGACTTCATCGCTGAGGCCTTCTTCAAGGACAACGAAATCCTTGGCGTTGGAAGCAATCCAGTACTTGGCAACAATTTCATCCAGGAACACGGCGTCAACACCGCCCTTGTCCAGATCCATCATAGCAGTCTGGTTGTCGTCAAAGGGAACGATTTCCTTGGCAGCCTGGCCTGCGTCGGAAGCTTCCAAAAGCTTCTGGGCGGTGGAACCGTTCTGCACGGCAATCTTCTTGCCAGCGAGAGCAGCGAGGTTAGCAAGAGCCTTGTCCTTCACGGAGAAAATCATACGGTTCTTGAGGTAGGCATCGCTGAGATTCATAGCAGCTGCACGGGCAGAGTCAACACTCATACCGTTCCAAATGCAGTCAATCTTTCCCGTATTCAATTCCTGTTCCTTTGCATCCCAGGAAATGGGCTGAGTTTTCAGTTTCACACCAAGACGGGTTGCCACTTCGTTAGCCAAATCAATATCGAAACCGACAATGTTGTTGTCCTTGTCGCGGAAGCCCATGGGCGGGAAAGAGTCGTCCAGACCAAGCACGAATTCACCAGCATTTTTTACTTTTTCCAGAGAAACATCGACCTGAGCCTGATTGTCCTTATTTTCATTGCAGCCAGTAAAAACGAGAGCAGCGGCAACAGCCAATCCTGCAAAAAGCTTTTTCATATAGTCTCCTTGTTTATTTTCCCTAAATTTAGTCAAAAATAAATTCTTAGATTATGGCGAAAGGTTTACTATGGCAAATTCCAGCGTTTTTCAAAATCAGGGCTGGTGGAAGCACACCATCGCCTATGAAATTTATCCCAGCAGTTTTCAAGATAGTAACGGCGATGGCTATGGCGACATTAACGGCATCACCAGTCGTCTGGATTATTTGAAGTCCCTGCAGGTAGGGGCGATTTGGCTCACCCCCGTATACGCCTCCCCTATGGTAGATAACGGTTATGACGTTTCCGATTTCTACAAGATAAACCCTCTATACGGAACTATGGAGGATATGGATCGTTTAATTGCTGAAGCGGATAAGCGCAATATCAAGATTGTCATGGACTTGGTTTTTAACCATACTTCGGAAGAATGCGAATGGTTTAAGGAATCCCGAAAAAGCCGCAACAATCCCAAAAGCGATTGGTACATCTGGAAAGACGGCATCCCAAGTAAAGACGGAACCGGACATGAACCCCCTAACAACTGGCGAAGTATTTTCGGGGTTCCCGCATGGACCTGGTGCGAGGAACGTAAGCAATATTACCTCCACACCTTCGCCACACAGCAGCCGGACTTAAACTGGGAAAATCCCGATGTGCGAAAAGCGCTATACGATATTGCCAACTTCTGGATCAATAAAGGCGTAGGCGGATTTAGAATTGACGCCATTCCCTACATCAAGAAACCACCTCATTTCGCAAGCGGCAAACCCGATGCTGGTGACGGGATGGTCAGTATTCATACCATGACCGTAAACACCGATGGAATCCTTGATTTCCTTCAGGAATTTAAAGCTAATGTGACTGAAGGGAAAAATGTCTTTACAGTAGCGGAAGCGAACGGCGTCGGTCCCGAGGATTTAAAATACTGGGTTGGCGATAAGGGCGCATTTGACATGCTCTTTGAATTCGGGCACCTTCATGATATAGAAATCTGGTGCAAGCCCACCCCCTTCGGCATTATGGATTTCAAGAAAGCCCTACTGGCAAGCCAGAAGGCGACAGCAAAAAATGGTTGGTACCCCGTATTCTTCGAGAACCACGACAAGCCTCGCTGCGTCCACAATTTTTTCAGTCCACAAGTAGCGAACAATCCTATTATAAACAAACTTGCAGCAAAGGCCTTGGCGATTTTAATGACCACCTTACGAGGGACTCCCTTCTTCTTTGAGGGTCAAGAAATTGGCATGACCAACGTGAAATGGAATTCCATTGACAAGTACGACGAACTGAATACAATAGCTCAGTACAATCTGGCCCTTTCTGAAGGTTTCGACAACAACCAGGCAATGGATTTCGTCAATCGGTTCAGCCGAGATAACGCACGAACACCGATGCAATGGAACAGCGGTCCAAACGCAGGCTTTACCACAGGCAAGCCCTGGCTTAGTATCAACGAAAATTTCGTTACACTGAACGTCGCTAATGAAGAACAGGATAAAAATTCCGTCCTGAATTTTTATCGGACATTAATAGAACTTCGTCAGAACTCCACAGCACTGAATGGTGGCGAACTGGAAATCATTCTGGAGGAGCATCCGCAAGTGATTGGATACAAGCGCGGCGAATACACTATTTTAATAAACATGGACGAAGCAGAAGTTTCCCTGGAGCCAGGCCTTTTCACTGTAAAAGAAAGGATCATCTCCAACTATGGAGACAACCCTTCTTCAAATACATTGCAACCTCTGGAAGCTGTTATTCTTAAAGCAAATTAATTCTTTTTCAAGAATTCCAGAATACGTTCCTTATAATCCTTGGCTTCGTCAAATACGGCGTGGCCATTTTCTGTATAGGTATAGAATTCGCAAGGAACATTTTCCGCCTTCAGTTTTTCCGCAATCTTTACGGAGGCTTCGTAAGTCACCACATGATCAAGGCCAGCTCCAATGACAAATGTGGAACTCTTGATTTTCCCAAGATTGTCATAGGTATCCATACCGGCACACGCTTCGGCAGTAATGGCAAAACGGAGCAATTCTCCCGGAGTCAAATTCTTGTACATCATCAGAAGAGCTCGACGATAACGTTGCAGAAACGCAGGAGTAAACGCATTGTCAATAAAATCCGAAACGAGATCATCCCCGCGTCCCTCACGAGCCATTTTAGCCCAGTTGCCGATTACATCAAGCTGCAACGGCTCTGCCCTGGACGAACTGGATGCAAGAACCAAATGGTCAACCAATTCGGGATATTCAATAGCAATATGCTGGGCAATCATTCCGCCCTGGGACGTTCCCAGTACATCAGCATGTTCAAGCCCCAGCGCCTTCATCACCATTGCGGTATCTCTCGCCATTTCCGACACCGAATAGACATCCGGCATATTCTTTCGACGATCAAAGAGATAAATGGTGTAATCGTCCTTGAAAATCTTATATGCAGTTTCAATCGACGAAGCGGAATTCATTACACTACGAAGACTAAGTCCCGGAATAATGACAAAAACCTTTGCGCCATTTCCAAAAACAGCATATTCCATTTCGACATCAGCACCGTCCACGGCACCACCAGGAACACAAATTTTTTTCAGTTCAGCCATAAAAGCCTCCCTTAACAATTTTTAAAGGACTACGACTTTATTCTTACCCGTACGCTTTGCATGATAGAGAGCATCATCTACTCGAACACAAATAGAGTCCACTGTATCGCCCTTCTTCATTTCAGTTGCACCAAGACTAATGGTCTTTCTGCCAACGGCGGGGAACTCAATCTGAGCAAAGCCCGTACGCACAACTTCAGCAAATTCAACAGCTTCCTTCAAGCCCATGTCGGGAAGCATGATCATAAATTCTTCACCACCCCAACGGCCAGCATCTGCATCAGGAGCATTTTCAAAGGACGCAACCTGAATCTGTTTGGAAAGGCCTTCAATCACGTTATCGCCTTCCTTATGGCCATAGGTATCGTTCACCGACTTGAAGTTATCAATGTCGATCATGACCAAGGACATCTTGCCATTGGGATTTTCTGCAAAACGCTGTTCAATTCTACGTTGAATTTCACCACGATTATACAAGCCAGTCAAGGCATCCGTAATGGAGTTCTTGGTCATCTTGTTGTACATTTCCACCAGTTCAGCAGAAGACACGTTGGTAAAGTTTGCCAGACGAGTAATAATGGAAACCTTTCCTGCGCGAGTACCATCGCTTACAACAGCAGATTTCATCTTGGAAGTATCAGCCTTGCCCTCACGCATTCCAACAGCAACAATAGTCACATTGTGTAGCTTTACAGCATTACGGGAACGCAGAATTTCACCAGCACAATAGCATCCATAAGTCGGCGCAATAAAGTCAAAAGGAGCTGTTTCCTTATTAACATCATCATCGCCCCAGAAGGTTCTTCTAGCCATGCTGGAATACAGGTAGATTGCCTGGGGGCAGAAATTCGTCAACTTAGTTGTTCCCAACTTGACGCTATCCATAATCGCCTGGGGATCCCCATAGGCAATCTTTGCGGTTATACCGCGCCTCAAATCGGATGCCAGCAACAGAGCGCCCTGTTCCGAGCAAGCCATGGGAGAACGCAAGAGATATTCCCCATCTTCATTATAGAAGAGAGGAAATTCCAAGGTATTGTGGAAGAAATAGTAATCGTTCTGGATGTTCAGGTACTTGGAATAAGCCTTAAATGCAGGTTGTCCATCCAGTTCACACAGAATATTCCCCTGAACCTTGGTCACTTCAAAAGGTCTTCCCAACGGTTTCCAACCAGAAATCTTGGCGGTTTCTATATACAGGTCATCACCGCCATAAAGCAGGCAAACCACAGATTCCGAAGAGAAACCATACCTATTGGAGAACACATAAGTGGAACTTTCGTCACTGGCTGCACCAGCCAGACCACCAAAAATATGAACGTCTCCCCTAGCTTTTTCCAGGCCCTTACAGAAGCCTGTCAAAGAAAGATTAGGTGAAGCCACCAAAAGTTCAACAGCCTTTACCCAAGGACGCTTATCAATTTCACGAATAAGATCGGAAGCTACCGGACCTGCAGAATCCGCATTCAGGACATACTGCAGGATTCCTACACGGGTTGATTCCTGTTCCAGGACAGTACAACAGATGGTCACTGTCTTTCCGGAAAACCCACCGTTCACAACACTGCCTGCGCAGGACCCACCTACACAGAACGCATCAGGAAAAGCATCAACAATAGCATTGCAAACAAAACTCAGCTTTTTAAAATCCGAAAGTTCCGAAAAAACATGGAACAGCAACTTAATAGGCTTGTTCCCGCGGAACTTGCCCAAACGTTGAAGCAGATCGTTCAACTGCGCCGGATTTTCGTATGCAAACTGAAGTTGTTTCATTATCTCGTTTTAGTTTTACATTTTTAAAGATAACAAAACTATTTTACTAACAATCGTTTAATTTCCATCCACAATCATTATGATAGATCATTTGGCGGGTCATACCACCATCGATGCAGATATTCTCACCTGTTATAAAGCCGGCCTTATCTGAGGCGAGAAACAGAACCATATTGGAAATGTCCAGGGGATTTCCTACACGGCCTGCGGGCTGTTGAGTGGCATCAGGGCCTTCATATTCCGTAAAATTCGTATCGATCCATCCCGGCGAGATGGAATTCACTCGAATCTTGCCAGCAAAGCTTACCGCAAGAGCATGAGTGAGAGCAGCAATGCCGCCCTTGGCCGCCGTATAGCTTTCGGTCTGCGGCTGACTCATGCGATCGCGGGAAGATGAAATGTTGATGATGGAAGCGCATGCCCCAAAGTGGGGAGCAAAGAGTTTGGCCAGGTAAAAAGGTGCAGTCACCCCAACGGCCATAGCATAGCTGAACTCCTCATAGGAGCATTCGTCGATGCCTTTCATCAGGGGCAGGGCATTGTTCACCAGCACGTCGACGCGGCCATATTCTTCAATGACAAAGGCTGCAAATTCTTCAAGAACTTCTTTCTTGGAAAGGTCTCCTACAAAGCAGGGATTTTCTCGAATGTCAATAAGGGCAACCCTAGCCCCTTCCTTTTCGAATTCACTAACGATAGTCTTACCGATGCCGTGTGCACCGCCCGTCACAACGATTACTTTATCCTTAAATTCGTTCATTGTAATTCCCAATTTTATTCAGCCAGGCGATATCTATCAGCCGAAAAAATCTGAATCAAAATATCACCCTGATAAACCGTATAATATTCCTGTTTGACAAATGCGGCGTTATATTTTTTTGAACTCACCATAAATGTGGAACCGCTGTTAAACATCAAGTGGTAAGAGGTTCCACTTTTTGACCCATGAGACCTATATTTATCGATGACGAATTCCTTATGGAGTTTAGGTTCCGCCTTTAACCTTGTAGGAAAATCCAGGTTAGGGGCAATAGAGGCCACTAATCCTACAACAGGAAGCACAACGAGCGAGCTTGTCAAATTCCATTTTTTGTGTTTCTCTTCAAACTTTTGAAACCTGTATTTGAGGGCAATGTAAATGCAAATTGCTATTCCAAATGTGACGGCAAGTACTGCGGAAGCGTCCTGGATGACTTCATAATTTTCATACAAAACCAGCAACTTTAAAAATTCATCGTTGATAACATATCCAAGACTCGGCAAGGACTGAATTTTCAAAGTCGTAACAAGAAAGATTGTACAACAAATCGCAATCACCGCGGCATAGGCGGTAACAAAACGATCTTTAAAAATGCGTTTTTTCATACCATAGTAAATATAATTTCAAAGATTAGTGTTTTGAATTTGTCGCGACCATGTGATGCCTGCAGATATTCTATTTTTCTTTTCAAATGAAAGTTTTTTACCATCTTCCCGGATTATTTGAGTTCTACGATTTGTACAAGGCGTTTTTGCCGCTGTTCCGTAAACATCGGGAATGGTTTTACGACTGGTGCGATATCGGTTCCATTTACGGCGCCCCCGCAGATTGCATCTGGGGAGGAGGCCGCGTAGGCTTTGGAGAAGAACCCGCAGAAAACGTTGTTGAATTGATGACGGAATTCGGAATTTCCGCACGACTTACGTTCAGCAATTCGTTACTGCGAGAAGAACATCTTTCGGATAGGCGATGCAACGAACTGTGCAGGATGCTTGAGAATAACAGCAACGGCATTATCGTTCATTCCGATTTGCTGCTGAATTATTTGCGGGCACAATACCAGGGCTTCTATTTCGTATCCTCCACCACGAAGGTGATTACGGACATCACGCAGCTTGTCGCAGAATTGAACCGTGAAGAATTTCGTTACGTTGTTCCGGATTTCAGGTTAAACAAGGAACTGGAAAGGTTCGCCCCGCTTACCGCCTCACAGAAACAGAAAGTGGAATTTCTCTGCAATGAATGCTGTTGGTTCGGCTGTACCGACCGCAAAAAATGCTACGAGAACGTGAGCCGCAAAAATCTCGGCGAAGACTGCGCAGATCACATCTGCAAATCGCCTGGCGCAAAGATTGGCTACCGTTTTTCCGATGCCATGAAAAATCCGGGCTTCATCGGAATTGAAGACATTCAAAACATCTACGCACCAGCAGGTTTCTCTCAATTTAAAATCGAGGGTCGAGGACTAGGCAGCGCCCTCATCCTGGAATTTTTGCTTTACTACATGACCAAGCCGGAATACCAATTGAACGTGAGAGAAGAAATTTATCTGGACAGTACGCTGGATTTGTTCTAGGGAATCAAGAACTTCAAATAGTCCATTAGCCAATGCAGAATTCGAACAACATAAACGTCTCCAAGATGGACTCTATAGAAGACGATATAGTTATCCACGACAATATGTCTATAAAACTTTAGAGCAACATTCGTCGTCTCTAGATCGGAACCGAGCTCAGGAAATTCAGCAAGATCTTCATACGCTTCAATAATTTTCCTGACAACGTTCTTTGCAGCCTGCGGACTTTTCAATTTATTTTCAATATATTCCTTGACGTCGTCCAAATCCTCAACGGTTTTCGGAGACACATATACAACGGCCATCTAGACCTCGTACTTTGCACGTACGTCAGCTGCAGCCAGCCAGCCAGATTCCTTTGCAGATTGTTCGCCTTCCTCCAAGGACTTCTGTAATTTATGTTCTGCGGTCAAGCGTTCATATTCCTTGATGTCTATGACAACAAAGCAACCTCGGCCGTTCTTAGTCAAGAATACAGGAGACCCCTCGGAAACATTCTGAAGGACCTCGTTATAGTTTCGCAAATCAGATACAGGCAGAATACACGGCATACAAAACCTCCATTTCTCAATATACAAAATTTTAAGTAAAATTTTAAGTAAAATAAGACACAACTCAAAAATAATCTCGTTTTTTCGTTAGCTTTTTTATATTTGATATTGACATAGTTCGGCTTTGCGAAAGCGGGGCTGAACGAACGGATTTATAGAGTTTTTGCTCTTATTCTCAGCCCTGAAATTCACCACTTCAAGTATGCACGAGAATGAGGCAAGCGCTCACGTCCCTATTGGGGCGTGGGTCGTTTGTGCTTATTGTGCAGAAGGGTTGTGGTGACCCGCAGGGCTAATAGGCACTTTCGACACCACGCCTTTTTTGTTTGCAAAGCCGGAGCCCTTTCGAATTTGAGTGGAAATGAAAACACTTTTATTTGGAAGGAATTCAACATGGCAAACGAAAAGTATAGCGAAAATTTCGTCCTCAAAGAAATGAGGTGCGATCTTGGCGAGAACGAATTTGGCAAAGTGTATCCTCAAGGAGATGTTCCAGACATTTCCGCAATAGAAAAACTTCTTGGGAAAGCCGGGGGAAAGCCTAAAGAATGCGCTATTGACGATTACACTCTAGGTGGAACCGGGAAGGCAAAACCGGAATTCATCATAACATTCCATAAAAACGCAAATACAATCATTGTGGTTGAGTGCAAAAGAAGTGTAAAGCAACATCAATCTGACAAGCTGAACAAACCAAAAGATTTTGCAGTAGATGGAGCTTTGTACTATGCAAAATTTTTAAAAGAACGATACAATGTTATCGCCATTGGTGTTAGCGGCAGTAAAAAAGATGACTCAAAAATAAGCACATTTTACTGGCAAAAAGGACATGATGAGTATAAGGAACTTTCTAGACTAAACATCCTTTTGGAACCAGTTATCTATCTACAGTATCTAAAAGGTGAACGTATATCAAGGCAGTATTCCCTAGAAGAAATCCGACAAACCGCTATAGATATGAGCAATAGTCTGCGAGTGGCAAAAGTAACTGCAAACGACAAACCAATTTTTATAGCAGGCATTCTTATTGCTCTTCAGAACGAAGATTTTGAAGACGCTTATATGAATGCGACCACTTTAAAAGGGCTGGAATGGAACATTAGTTCCGCCATATCCGATGTATTAGGGGATGCTGGCGTAAAGCAAGACCGTATAGACAATATTTTGAACACCTTTAAAAATGTATCAAGTTTGCATCATTTTCAAACAACAAAAATGAACGAAGACTATTCATTACGCTGGTACATTCAAGAACTAGACATGAAAATCAAGCCAATGATGAATATTGCAGATTCATCTATTGATGCTCTTGGTGAATTCTATCATGAATTTATCAAATTTTCTAATGGCGATGACGGAAAAGCCCTCGGAATCGTTTTGACGCCGCAACATTTGACAGAACTGATGTGCGATGTAAGCGGACTAAATAAGAAAAGTCGAGTCTTGGATACATGTGCGGGTTCTGGCGGTTTCTTAGTGACAGCAATGAGCAAAATGTTCAAGAACGCAAATTACCATGAAATTCAGAAAATTAGAGAAGATGGCCTTTATGGTATTGAAGCTGATCCGCACATCTATACGCTTTGTATAGCAAATATGATTGTCCGACGCGATGGAAAGAGTAATATTCATTACGGAAGTTGTTTTGATAAAAAAATAGTTGACGAACTAAAAAAGAAAAATATTGACGTAGGTTTAATTAATCCTCCGTATTCTCAGGATGATTATAATGAACTTGAATTTGTTGAACAGTTACTATCCATTCTCGTCACTCGTGGAATTGCGGTTGCTGTTGTTCCTATCAATTGCGCTTTGGGAACTACTTGCAAAGAAGTTCGTGAACGTCTATTTAAAAAGCATACATTGGAAGCTGTATTCAGCATGCCTACGGAAATATTCAATCCCGCAGCATCTGCTCCGCCATGTGTAATGGTTTGGACGGCAAATGTTCCCCATCCTGAGGACAAAAGAACTTTCTTTGGTTATTTCCGAGACGATGGTTTTGTAAAAAGGAAAAAATTAGGTCGAATTGATGCCCATGGAAAATGGGAAGAAATCCGAAAGAAATGGTTGTATTTATACCAAAACAAGATTGAAGAACCTGGCTACTCCGTAATGCACCACGTTTCCCATGAAGATGAATGGTGCGCAGAAGCTTATATGGAAACGGATTATTCAACGTTGTGTGCGGCAGATTTTGAAAAAAAGATAAAAGAATATGCTGCGTTCAAATTTTTGAATGGTGTCAAATAGGATGAAACGGCTAGACGAAATTTTCAATATTTGTTATGGTTCGCAGCTTGATTTGAACAAGTGCGAAATTTGTGGTAAAAATCAAGGTTTTAATTTTGTCAATCGAAGCAATTCTAATTGTGGTGTTTCCGCAAGAATTCAAAAAGTTGATAAGAAGGAACCTTTTAAAGCTGGCTCTATTACAGTAGCCATGGGCGGAAGCGTCCTTTCTTCATTTGTTCAGCAAGAGGATTTCTACACTGGGCAAAATGTGAAAGTTTTAGTGCCGATTGACGAAATGAATTTGGCAGAGAAACTGTTTTATTGTCAATGTATTGAAGCTAATAGATTTCGTTTTTCAACTTTTGGACGAGAAGCAAATTACACATTTAACTCTTTGTTGGTTCCATCTCGAGAAGAAATTCCCATAGAAATAAAAAAGAAACCTATAGCAAATCCTTTTTGTAAGACGCCTCTTCTTGAAAAGCAGCTCTCGTTGCAAATTGATGTTTGGCAATGGTTTGAACTCGGCTCTATTTTCGAAATAAAGAAAGGTAAGCGTCTTACCAAAGCCGATATGGAAGATGGTCAAATTCCTTATATTGGGGCAATTGATTCTAACAATGGTGTATCAGCTTTAATTTCAAACAACGAGCACCTACATGACGGCAATACGATATCAGTTTCTTACAACGGCTCTATTGCTGAGGCGTTCTATCAAAAAAATCCTTTTTGGGCGACTGATGATGTAAACGTATTATATTCTGCACGAATAAACTGCTACACAGCCCTTTTTGTTACGACAATCATTCATCGAGAGAAATACCGTTTTAATTATGGACGTAAGTGGGACTTAGATTTGATGAAGAAAAGCCGAATCAAACTCCCCGCCATCAACACCGGAGAAAAAGACGAATCCGGCAAACCCATCTACGAACCTGATTGGCAATTTATGGAAGATTACATAAAATCGCTTCCGTATTCCGCATGCCTTTAAATAATCTAAAACACCCCCCCCGACGCCCTACACTGGCATCGGGGATTTTTCATTTTCAAGCCCATTCACATCCAAAGCCCACAAATCATGCATTTTGTGGATTGTCAGAAAAAATCTTTCGCAGCATATCCAAGGCATCTTCCTTGGTCATGCCGTCACCTAAAATTTGAGAATCAATGACTTCTTCTTTCATGGAATCCAAGAAGGTTTCTACATCATGCTGGATTTTTTCAGGCAAGGTGATTCTCAAATCCGCCGATAACAACGGAAGAAGTCTAAACACATCGTTCTTATGCTTCCTGTAGTCATCTGTATTGACGCGTTCACCTTTTTCTTTTGATTCTTTCAAGTTCATCCTTGCCTTCATTTTATACAGAATCAAATACTCCGGCTTAAGAACTCTAATGCCATTCAAAACATCACAGCCTTCGCTTAAAAGATTGTAATAGTTTTCGTCAAGAATAATCGCAGATAAACTGGATACATCTTCCGCTACGGAAACACGCCTAACACCTCCCGGAATAACTAAAGGATCTGTGCTTTTTGAGAGCAATTCTATCATTGAAGGATATCCGACTTGAGGATCGGTAAATCGATAGAAGCACGTTTTCGCTCTTTTCTGCTCGCCACATGTATATTGGCCTTCTTTAATAAAATCCCAAAAAGTTTTTCCAAATTCAACATACCTTTGGGCATCAACAATCAACACCATATCGACATCTTTCGTTAAGCGAAACTTCAATCCGGCGTCTTCCATCAGGATAGAGCAAGCGGTCCCACCGATGACGACATATTCGTCGTTAAATTTTTCGAATTTTTCACGGAACTTTTCAAGGCCATTTACCATTGTACGGTCTCCATCATTTTTTCAAGGCATCCAACCACTCGTTCATCCTTAAATTCTTTCAGTGACATATACAAAGAAAGGGGATCGACAACGCCATCTACGGCAAACAGCGAGGGATTGTAACTCCATATCTGTACTTCAATCAGTTCCAATTTGCTGAACCATCTCAAACCAGCAGTGTAATCAATGACATTTGGGGATAAATCTTTTTTTTGACAGGCATACGCATCAATACGCGGCGCGGTCAACATAGTCTTTGCAGAAAGAGCCGACTCACCAGCCTTCGGGAATGTTTCCTTCAAGTTATCCTTTGTTACAATGATTCGCTTTTTTATGGGATTTATCAAATAGGGTTTTGCTTTTTCAACCAGACTCGTTCCATTGTCCGAGCAAGTCATCAGAATAGACCGGCCATTCTCCTGCAATCGCACCAGCCCAAGTTTTTCCAATTCCCGAGAATACCTGGATACTGCCATTGCATTTAAACCTGTTTCCTGAGCGGCTCGCGCCTTGGTCACATAAGAGTCTTTCACTTTGTACAACATGTACAAAAAAAGCAGCTGCCCCTGAGGTGTCATTTTTTTAGGAAGGTCATGATCATCTTTGTTACGCACACCTGCAGCACGGTTCTGGTTTTGCAGAGCCACTCCCAAAAACGGAAGGTAAATCAGGGATGTCGGCGCAATGAACGGAACTCGCTCTTGAATCAACGATTTACGCTGCGCATTAGAAGAATTCCTAAAAAGAAATGCCACAGGTCTCGTCAAAACTTGTTCGTACTTTTTAATCTGCCTTGCCAAAGCTTCTGCATCAAAGGACTCTTCGCCAAGGACAGCGACAACAACAAAACGGACTCCCTCTACGCAAGCATTAAAGAAGCCACGATTTTTCACCATGTACAAAGGCAAGCCCTTGGGTTGAACAGCTGCACTCACATTGCAGTCAAAACCATTTTCAAGGAAAATGCTCTTTACAAAATCGCATATGTTCTCATTGTCAAAAAAGAAGAAAAAAGCCATATCTAAATACTCATTATAACATTCACTATCAAATGTAACATTTTGAAATGTTATAATCAAGTTTTTATGTTACATATTGTGGTTTTTTATTAAAAACAAGGAAAATATGTTAATAAGTTGTTTATTTACTTTTCAAAGAAGACTCATAATTCCGAACCCTAAGGCCTGTTTGAGCCTTAAGATTTCGTTGCTGTAGATTTTTTTGACAAAAGATGAAAATGGGTTAGTAAAAGAGGTCTCTTTTCCAATCAAATGTTTGGGGGAAGAACTACCTTCAAAACTCAGAAATTAAATTTAAATACTACCTGAATGGAATTCATTCTTCATATCCAGACTTTATTATGAGAGACAAGAAAGGTTCTAACCACCTTTTCGAAGTCAAGAGCGTCAACGTATCAAATAAAGTCCAATTTAACTCAGTGGAATACAAATCAAAAATCAACGCACTGAAGGACTGTTATAAGCAGTGCTCTATTCTTACAGGCGATTATTACTATTTACCGGTGTTGAAAGATGAGAATTGGCAAATAACTGTTTTTTATAAGGGTGAAGAAGACATTCTTACAAAGGAAATGTTAAAAAATCTTTTGAAAGCCAATAAAATCATTTCCGTATTCCGCATGTCTTTAAATAAACACCCCTCCCCGACGCCTTACACCGGCATCGGGGATTTTTTTTTTCAAAGCAGCACCTCCAGGTAAGTTTTCAGAATTTTGGAAACCCTAAGTTTCTTCGCATATTCTGCAAGCTTATTTAAGTCCTTGCCGTCCCATGCAGCATATCTTTTAATTGCAGTAAGCAACAGTTCGTTGCTTACGCGGGATCTGTTCTTGATCAAATCACAAATTGTTTTTTCCAGGTCATAGCAGCGAACGGTATTACCAAAAGGAGTTTTCACCTCCGTCACTCCCAAATCAAATAGTTCTGGCTTGCAGGTGAATACCTTGCAGGCATTTTTCAGAGACAATGACGGCGCATGTCCAAAGGGAACTGTTATTGAATGTTCAAAAGGAGTCCGTTCCGAGAAGCCGTGCAAGAAAAGGGCCGTTTCGTGAGAAATAATCAAATTATCTGAACGAGACGAAATCATGAAGATTTCATCTGGAATTGCATCTGGCAAAACATACTGCCCTTGCGCAACTCGGACTAGCTCGCCTAACTTGCACAAGGATGATAACTGGGCCCGCGAAACTCCCACAGACTCGGATTTTGAGGAAAGCACAACCCCATTGTAAGCAGCAGCCACATCTTTCAGCAAGCCAATTTCTTTTTTTTCTTTAAAACTCATATCATAAAATTATATCTTATTTTATGATATTTGTCAATAGCAAAAAAAAATCCTCGAAGCGTTTAACTTCGGGGACCTTGTAAAATGGATTCTATCGGGGCGTTGCCCCTCCAGAAAAACGATTAAGCCAGGGCGCTTCGCGCCTAGCCTATGCGGCTCAGTCATGGACATGCAAGCATGTCCGCGACGTTCGCCTTGTTAGGCTTTTACCGTAGTGAAAGCAAAAGCTTCGCCGTCAGCGTCGTTGGCTTCGAGGCCATCAGCGGAAGCAGCCCACTTGATTGCAGTTGCTTGAGTTTCGCCAGCAATATATGCTTCGTTTTCAGCAACAGCCTGCTTGAACATGTCGCTTTCAGAGAACAAGGTCACTTCGATCTTGTCGGTGATAGTGTAGTTCTGTTCCTTACGGCGGTTCTGGATGCGGTTCACCAGTTCGCGGGCGACGCAAGCGCGGCGCAGGTCATCGGTGACGTTCAAGTCCAGAGCAACGGTAAAGTGGCTGTCTGCATCCACGGCAAGGCCTTCCGGCACAATGCGCTGGATCATGAGGCCGTCTGCACCCACTTCGCCGAATTCGAACTTGATGGTTTCACCACCCTGCAGAGCCTTGATTTCGTCAGCGCTCAGGCTGTTGAGCTTTGCAGAGATGACCTTCATGTTCTTGGCGTATTCAGGGCCCTTGGCCTTGATGCCCAGGAAGTTGGGCTTTGCGGTAAGCTTCACGAGAACAGTTTCGTCTTCCAGGAACTTCATTTCGCGAACGTTCAGTTCTTCGAGGATGAGGTCCTTCATGGTTTCGGCCACTCCCTTTTCTACGGCACCGTGCGGCACCACAGTCATGGAAGCAATCGGCATACGGTTCTTTACGTTGTTCGTAGCGCGGATGGCACGACCCATTTCCACCATGCCGCGAACCATTGCGATACGCTGCACCAGAGCTTCGTCCTTCAGGGATTCGTCAGCGCTGGGGAATTCGCAGAGGTGAACGCTAACAGGTGCGTTGGCATCCACTTCGCGAACGAGAATCTGGTAGATTTCTTCGGCCAGGAGCGGGAGGAACGGAGCAAGAATCTTGCTGAAGTCCACCAGCACCTTGTACATGGTTGCGTAAGCTGCATTCTTGTCGCCATCGTTTTCAGACTTCCAGAAACGGCGGCGGCTACGACGAACGTACCAGTTGGTCAGGTCATCCACAGCGGCGATGATTGCAGGCACCACGTTGTACAAACGGTAAGCCTTCATTTCCACTTCGACCTTAGCGGCCAGATCCTGCAAGGTTGCAAGCATCCAGCGGTCCAGTTCGTTTTCGGACTTCACCACTTCACCCGGATTCCAGTTCAGCTGGCCCTTGGCGGCGTCGGCGTTGTGGTTAGAAACGAAGAAGCTAACGGCGTTCCACAGCGGGAGCATTACCTGCTTCACGATGCCCTTCACACCTTCTTCGGAGAAGCGCAGGTCTTCAGCCTTCAGTGCAGCAGAGTTAATGAGGAACAGGCGGATGGCGTCGGCGCCAGTACGTTCGATAAGTTCGTTGGGGTCCGGATAGTTCTTCTTGGACTTGGACATTTTGGAACCGTCTTCGGCCAAGATGATACCGTTCACGATCACGTTCTTGAAGGCAGGCTTCTGGAACAGAGCGTTAGAAAGAACGGTCAAGGTGTAGAACCAACCGCGGGTCTGGTCAAGGCCTTCGGCAATGAAGTCAGCCGGGAAGCTCTTTTCAACCAGTTCCTTGTTTTCAAACGGATAGTGGCGGCTAGCATAAGGCATGGAGCCAGATTCGAACCAGCAGTCAAACACTTCCGGAGTACGCTTGAATTCCTTGCCATCCTTCTTGATGACAATCTTATCTACAAAGTGCTTGTGGAGGTCTTCCAGAGTTTCGCCAGTGAGGTCAGCCAATTCCTTGATGGAGCCCACAGCGATCATTTCGCCATCGTCAGCAATCCATACAGGAATCGGGGTACCCCAGAAACGATTACGGGAAAGGTTCCAGTCGCGGGCGTTGGCAATCCACTTACCAAAGCGGCCGCTCTTGATGTGGTCGGGAACCCAGTTCACGGTCTGGTTGTTTTCGACCATCCATTCCTTCAAAGTCTTGGTGACACCTTCTGCGTTGGTGACTTCGCCATCAATCTTCAAGAACCAGGTCTTGAGGGCGCGGTACAGCAGAGGCACGCCGGTACGCCAGCAGTGGGGGTAGCTATGAACGAAGGTTTCGTGCTTGAACACGCGGCCCTGTTCCTTGAGGTAGGCGATAATGCTCTTGTCGGCTTCCTTTGCACCCAGGCCCTTCCACATGGGGACCTTGTCGGTGAATTTGCCTTCGGTATCCAGCGGGTCGAAAAGACCCAGGCCGAGAGATGCGCCCAGCTGGAAGTCTTCTTCACCGAAGGAAGGAGCGATATGCACAGCACCGGCACCGTCTTCGTCGCTAACGAAATCGGCAACATAAATTGTGTAACGCTTGGCCAGTTCTTCTGCGGTGGCGTAAGCGTCGCTAATGTGGAACAAAGCTTCGTACTTGAGGCCAGCAAGGTCAGAGCCCATGCACTTGTCCACGATGTTGGGCTGCTTGAAGTAAGCGCCAGCGCGGGTACCCATGACCCAGAACTTCTTGCCGTCCTGCTCTACGCAAACGTATTCGGCGTCAGCCTTCACTGCAATAGCGAAGTTGGAAGGAAGAGTCCAAGGAGTGGTGGTCCAAACCAGGATGTTGGAACCAGCAAACTTAGCGTCGTCGGAAACCAGCGGGAAGATAAGAGTCAAGGACGGGTCCTGACGGTCCTTATAGCCCTGGTTGGTTTCGAAGTTGGAAAGCGGAGTTGCAAGAGCCGGGCTGTACGGCTGGATGCGGTAGCCCTGATAGATGAGGCCCTTGTCGAAGCACTGCTTGAACACCCACCACACAGATTCCATGAAGTTCTTGTCCATGGTCTTGTAGCCCTTGTCGAAGTCCACCCAGCGGCCCATGCGACGAACAGTCTTGCGCCATTCACCGGTGTACTTCAGAACCTTGCTACGGCAGGTTTCGTTAAACTTATCTACGCCCAGGTTCTGGATTTCGGCAACGCCAGCCAGACCCAGTTCGTTCTGCACCAGAGATTCAATAGGCAGACCGTGGCAGTCCCAACCGAAACCGCGGGGAACCTTCTTGCCCTTCATGGTCCAGTAACGGGGAACGATATCCTTGATGGTACCAGCCAGCAAGTGACCATAGTGCGGAAGGCCAGTTGCAAACGGAGGGCCATCGTAGAAAGTATAGGGTGCAGTTTCCGGACGGCTGTCCAGAGACTTCTTAAAGCTATCATCCTTATCCCACAATCCGAGCACGCGCTCTTCGATCTGCGGGAAGGTTTCTTCCTTTTGTACTTCGCGGAATAACTTTGCCATTGTTTACCTCGGGGCATACAGCCCCCTATTAAATACGAGGCGAAATTTAGCAAAAGGCGAACATCGTGACATTCACGCTTGCGTGAAATGGCATGATTGAGCCGTACTAAATGCAAGCGTAGCTTGCCAAATAGAAAAAACAAAAAGGGGGCAGCAGCCCCCTCGCTCCTAAAGCCCTTTAAAAACCCCGAAGCATCACTTAAAACAGCGTCGCCACAAAAGCCAATACATAGAGAGGCAAATCGTTGGGCCTATCGACGCAGGCTACAGCCGTACCACTGGCGTAGTGGCCCTTATAGACTCTGATTTCTGACGACATGAAACCTCCGTTTTTTACAAGGCGAATTTAAGTCGCCAAGTAAATTTGTTTAACTTGCCTAGAAATATACTCTAATGGGGTGAGAAATCCAAGTCGTTTTCTCGGCCGATTGTTC
>NZ_QGDU01000013.1 GCF_003149045.1 Fibrobacter sp. UWR4
TCTCGGTTAAGTCTCATCGCTTGTCCTTTTCTTGGTCGAAAACGCAAGTTAGAAACCTAACCATCCCTAGAATTCACTTTCTAGGGATTTTTTTTTGTTTTCAGCCTAGATCGGATTTACTTGACGATGAGAATCCGCGTTTGAAAAAAGGTATGTTTATGGGAATCAAATTAACTTTAGCAGCCCTGATGGGCATTGCCGCTGTAGCCTCCGCCGCAGATGCAGTCAAGTACGAAGCAGAAGAACAGACAGGAGTCACCGCAGGCGATATCCTGACCGGAGATGAATATTCCGGTGGAAAGTACGTGAAGGTAGGGGCTGCAATGACCTTTACCGTCAAGGTGGATGAAACAGCCATGTACGATATCGAAACCCAGGTTTTGATCAAGCAGTACGACTGGACAACCTCCAAAATCCTGGTGAACGATGCGGAAGTGGGCTCCATGCTCACCACGCCCCGCAACTGCGATTCCGCTTACGTCATTACCGCTTCCGCCAAGATGAAAGCGGGCGAAAACACCATTACAGTGGGCAACGGTGCCATCGGTGTGGACTACATTTCCGTAGGCCGCCATCCGGATCCGGAATTCAAGATTAGCGCCCTTCCCGTAACGCCTAATGCTACAGAAAGTGCCATGAAGGTAAAGACTTTCCTTCGGGATAATTTCATGAAGAAGACCATCAGTGGCATGATGATCAGTGACCAGAATTTCAATTATGATTATGGCAACATGAAGTTGCTTTCCGCCGCAGAATGTACCCCTCAGGATTCCTGCAAGTTCCTGAATGGCGAAGACACCTGGAAGGGTCAGACCGATATTGCGGAATTCTACAAGCGTTCCGGACACTACCCTGCCATCGGCGGATTTGATATGCTGTTCGCAGCAGGCGGACATCACGAAGAAGGCTGGTTCCGAGGTTATACTGAGAATAATCTGGTCATGACTGAAGACTTGTGGAACATGGGCGGCATTCCCACTTATACCTGGCACTGGAAGGTTGGCAAGGACACCGTTTTCTACACCCAGATGCAGGGTTTCAAGAATGCAGGCTGTACCGAAGACGTTGCTGGAACCGCAGAAAACAACACCTGTTTCAACTACACCAAGGCGTTCAAGGGCGAATCCTGCGCAGAAATCGATGAAACATCCCAAGAATACAAGGACATCGTCGCCGACGTAGATATTGTTTCCGGCTATTTCAAGCAGCTAGAAGAAAAGGGCATCGCCGTGGTATGGCGTCCCCTGCACGAAGCAAGCGGTGGCTGGTTCTGGTGGGGCGTAGGCTCTCCCGAATGTTACGTTCAGCTCTGGCGTCTTGTCTTCGACCGCATGGTGAATGTGAACAAGAATAAGAACCTGATCTGGGTCTGGAATATCAATACGGATCCCAAGTTCGGTTATGACTATTCCGCCCTCAATGGCGCCTGGTATCCGGGCGCAGAATATGTGGACATCGTTGCCGTGGATATTTACGACCCGCTAAACAACCACAATTCCGCAGCCAACTACTGGAATAAAATTATCGAGGAAGTAGGAACCGACAAGATGATCGCCCTTAGCGAAAACGGCGCCATTCCCGACATCGACAGCATTGCGGAAGACAAATCCTATTGGAGCTACTGGATGACTTGGAGCCAGACCTGGAGCGGGAACTTCCTGGAAAAGACTTCTACTGACATGTGGAAACGCAACCTGGATGATGAACGCATTATTGCCTTGGACGACATGCCTGGCTGGGACAAGGTTGTTGCAGACAAGTCTACGGAAGGCGCCATCATCGCCCCAAGCAAGGTCATTGCAAACCGTAGGCAGCTGATTGCAGGTTCCATGAACATTGACGTTATTGGAAACACCATCCAGATGAACATTCCTACTGCAGGCAGGGGCGCCGTAGCACTCTACGACCTTCACGGAAAACTCGCCATGAACATCGTTCGCGGAAACATCAACGCAGGAACGCTATCCGTTAGCACAGCCACCCTGCCCCGCGGCAAGTACATTCTCCGAGCTATAGTGGGCAGCAACTCCTTAAACAAGGTTGTGAACGTTCAATAAAGCCGCGCTGTTCGCAGTAGCAAATTAACTATAAAAAAGAAAACTGCCGTTTGACGTAAGTCGCGGCAGTTTTTTCAGTTTTTTTGCGGTTCCTTACTTTTCCACGTTGCGGATCATCATTGTTTTTCCGCTACCTTTTAGCATGAACACGCCTTTGCCCAGATTGCGAACCTTGGCACCTTCGCTTTCACCCAAATAATTTCCGTTAATGTCAAAGACCTTATAAGTTGCAGACTTGTCAAGTTCCAGTCGCATACCTTTGTTGCCGATAGTTGCGGTAGTATCTGCACGACTTGCAAAATCCAGCCAGTCGATATTCACGTAGGAGCCGTCAATAACAAGCTTCAGTACGTGTTCGCCAGCAGCGATTTCCGAAGTTTTAAAGGTAATTTCCTTGTAATCACCCCAGCCACCAATGCTATCCACCTTGACGGTATCTGTAATGGGTTTATCGTCTAACTCCAGGTGAAACGCACTACCCTTTGCGGCACTGGCCACACGAGCTGTTACAGAGTAATCTACAGCGTCAGCAACTTTCACGGTATATTTAAGCCATTCGCCCTTTTCAGTGTAGCCAATCACATAAGAACCAGGCTCTGCTGAAAGTTCTTCAATGTCTACGCCATCATTGCGGTAGGCCTTGGATTTATTTTCAGAATCGTTATCCAAGTAGGATTTTCCGATGGAACCAACACCGGGCTCATCATAATTTTCCACCTGGAGCTTGCCCGGGATTTCCGCAACAACACCCTTGAAAGGAGTATGAGGAGACGGCGGAACAGAAACACGGTTCATATGTTCCAGCATCACCTTAGCGTAACGCTTACCAAATTCAATGTAACCGGCGCGGTTAAAATGATAACTATCGCCAGCACTTCCAAGACCGGATGAAGAAACCGGCCAAGCATTGTCCATCACCTTGGTAATGCGCTGCACCTGGCTTGTACTAAAACTCCTGCAGCAACCATCTTCACGCATTTCTCCTGCAAGCAGCGGAACCGTATCGGAGCTAAGCCCAAGATCCTTCAGCATGTCGTCGCGAATTTTCTTGAGGTCTTCGGCCCAATGATTATTGTTCCAGTCCGATTCGCCCTGGTGAACAATGATACCCTTGATGACGCCATCCTTTTGGGCAATCTTTGCAAGGTCTATAATTCGTTTGTACAAATTGCTATCGTAAGCTTTCGCCCAGTTGATAATCCAGTTTTCCTTTTGACGGGCAGGGTCTTCGAGATAAGCTTGCCAATTGTCCTTATCGAATAACTTAAGCGCGGTACCACCCACAGCAACAGAAATGATACCCACTGTCACGTCAGGCAGAGAATCCACCAAAGTACGACCAAAGTAATCTGCCACAGAAATACTAGGCGGATTATCGCAATTTGCCAACTGAGACGTGGCATCGGTCCAAACACCCAAGGTGCGTCCCTTGGCCGGGCAATTCATTGAAGGTAAAAGTTTGAAACGGGGATAAGGCTTCGTTTCAGGTTCTGCAGCGCCCGCGGCTCCTGCCATATTGGATTGGCCAAAGGCAATGTAGATGTGGAAATTCGGATCTGGCGCAGCATTTACATTAGAAGCTGCTCCAAACAAGAACGCGCCGGCCACTGCCAAGTGCTTAAATAATTGTTTTTTCATATCAATCCCATAGCACCATATTGTGCAAAAAGCTCTCAAAAACACCACTTCATGAGAGCTGAACTCAAGTCAACATGAATATAGGCGTGTTTTTGTGATTTTAAACACATGCGACATAAATCCCCATGGAACATTTATCCACGAGGGTTGCTGCAAAGCCACGTAGTACAAGACTTTATGAAAAGATTTCTAAACCAAATTTCTATCTTTTGCGAAAAATATTTGGTGTTATTATGTCTGAAAAGCATCCTTTGTACTTTACCATTCACGGCCATTTCTATCAGCCGCCCCGCGAAAACCCCTGGACCGGAGTCATTGAAAACCAGCCCAGCGCACGTCCCAATCATGACTGGAACGATCGTATTGCAAGTCAATGCTATAGCCCTAACTCCGCAAGCCGTATTCTTTCCCCAAACGGCCGCATCGTAGACATCGTCAACAACTACGATTTCATGAGTTTTAACATGGGTCCCACTCTTATGGGCTGGATCCGTACCCATACTCCGGATACCTACAAACGCATCCAGGAAGCAGACAAGCGTAGCATTGAACGCTTGGGTCATGGCAACGCCATTGCCCAGGTCTACAACCACATTATCATGCCTCTTGCTTCTGCAGAAGACAAGAAGACTCAGATCCACTGGGGCATTGAAGACTTCAAGAGCCATTTCGGCCGTATGCCGGAAGCCATGTGGTTGGCAGAAACAGCCATCAACTTCGAAACCGTCGTTGAACTCATCAAGGCTGGCATCAAATTTACCATTCTCTCCCCCACCCAGGCAGATTCCTTCCGCAAGCTGGGCGATGAAGAGTGGACCGGTTGCAGCAACACCGACATTGACACCACTCGTCCTTACCGCATTTATCCTCGCGATAAGGAAGGCAACCTGGTATGCGATGGTTACCTGGATGTATTCTTCTACAATCCCTGGCTTTCCTCCGCAGTGGGTTTTGAACATTTGCTCCGCGACGCAGGCACCTTTGGTCGCCGCATCAAGGATGCATGGGATGAAAATCGAGAAGAAGCTCAGCTCGTAAGCATCGGTACCGATGGCGAATCCTATGGTCACCATGAACCCTTTGGCGACATGTGCGCCGCATGGCTGTACAACCATTACGCACCGGAAAACAACATGGTACCGGTGAACTACGGTTGGTTCCTGGAAAAGTTCCCGCCTAAACATGAAGTTCTCCTGAAGAATTTCCACAGCGAAGGTTGCGCCTGGAGCTGCGCTCACGGTGTAGGCCGCTGGTATCGCGACTGCGGTTGCTCCACTGGCGGCGGCCCCGATTGGAACCAGAAGTGGCGCGGTCCTCTCCGCGACGCCTTTAACCACCTGAAGAAACTGGCAGACGACGTTTTCGTCCGCGAGTTCGCAAAGATTTCCAACGTCAATCCCTGGGACGCCCGCAATAACTATGTCCAGACGCTGGTCGTTCCCGAAGACAAGGAACGTATCAAGACATTCCTGAAGACAACCGTCAAGCAGCCGGATAACGAGGACATGTGCGCCAAGGCCATCCGTCTTCTGGAAATCCAGAAGTTCTGCCTGTTCAGTTTCACCAGCTGCGGTTGGTTCTTCAATGATATTGAAGGTCTGGAACCTGTTCAGAACATGCGCTACACCCTCCGTGCCATGGAACTTCTGGAACCGTTCCTCCCCCGCGACCACCACATCCGTAACCAGGTGTTGAGCATTCTTGCCCGCGCCACCAGTAACGAACACAAGTGGAACGGTGCGGAAGTCTTTACCCGCTACGCCGAAGAACAAGTTCCCGTTGTGGTCAAGCAGATGGCAGAACGCGCAGCCATCTTCCACCTGAACCTGGAAAACGACTACGAAAATGCGGACGACCGTATGGTCGCAACCAAGATTGCAAGCAATGACAACCAGACTCTGGTCCGTGCAGAATACAAGGACAAGCTCATTGGCGAATCCCGCGTCGCTTCCGTCCTGGTCATTACAGATTCCCTCGGTAGAATCAACATCGTTGTTGCCGATGGCGAGAACGACAAGAACGAACTGAAGTTCGTAGAGAATCCGAACATGAGCACCGAGGAACTCCAGAGCGAATACCCCACCGCCTATGTGGTCCGTATGCGCGACCTGATGAGCGACTCCCTGCGTCGAATCAACCAGATTACCACTCACAAGGACCTGACCTCCATTACCAAGTCCTTCTCCAGCTTCGCCCTTTCTCACGGACTTTCCATCGACAGTTTGGCCGACCCCGACCACACCCTGCCGGATACTCTCCGTAAGATCCTGTCCCTGGAAATCAACTCCAAGATTCACCACATGGCTCTCCAGTACCTGAAGAAGGATGACAAGAGCTTGTTTGATGAAATCCGTGATTTGATTGATGAAGCCAAGCGCCTGGAAACCACCTTCAGCTTTGGTGGTACTGGCCGCATCTTCTTTGCAAAGCTTTCCGAACTCATTGACGCTGTATCCGGAAAGTACAACAAGGCAACCGTGGATCACATCACGGGGCTCATTACTGTTGCAGATTGGCTCCAGCTGGGTATTGACAAGACTAGCCTCGAGAATAAGGTGTTCCCCTTCTACAAGGAATACATCAAGAATCCCGAAGGCAAGCTTGTGGGCCTGAAGCCTATGTTCAGCTGGCTGAACTTCGAGGTATAAAAAGTGTACGTGATGTCCGAAAAGCCCATGATATCTGCAGAGCAGATCCAGACCCGAGTCAAGGAACTGGCTGCAGAGATCAGCGCGACCTTCGAGTTTGACGTAATCCTGTCCGCCCTTACCGGCGCGTTCATGTTTACGACAGACCTGTGTCGAGCCATGGCTAACACCAAGCACCACATCGCATTCATCAAGGCATCCAGCTATGGATCTGGAATGGAATCCAGCGGAAAGCTCCAGGTCTCAGGCCTTGAGAAACTGGACCTTCAAGGTAAGCGCGTATTGGTCATAGACGACATCCTGGATACGGGCAACACCATGTGTACCCTAGTTTCCATGCTAAAGGAAATTGGAGTCGCAGACCTTCGCACCTGCGTTCTCATGAACAAGGAAGAACGCCGCACCGTAGACTACCACGCAGATTTTGTCGGTTTCGAAATCGCAAACGAATTCGTGGTAGGGTATGGATTGGACTTCAACGAAGACTATAGAACTCTTCCCGAAGTCTGGACATTGAAGGAAGTCTAACCCCTCATTTGCTAGGTTGAAAGATATGGCAAATAATGATTTAGATGAAGTCAAATTCCACGCGACCCAAACCTTCGAGGCTGTCGGTCGTAGCTTCAACAAGATTGGACGCGGCAAGCGTTTTCTTATCGTACTTGCCGGCGGTCTGTTTTTCTTCATTGGCGGTTACGTCACTTGCAAGCTACTGAATGACATCCCTGCGCTTGGCACCATCGAAAAGATCGCCGCCCAGCCGGACCTTCCCAACAAGTGCAAGTATCGCTATGATCGAGCCATGGAATACGCCATTATGCACGAATGCGTTTTCGCGGGCCAGAAAGCCCCCCGTAACCAGACGGAACTGGTCCAGCGCATTAACTACTGCACCTGCGCTCTGGAAGGCGTCCAGAAAAAGAAGCCCTACCAGAAAATGTTCGAGAACAACCTGGTTGACTTCTCCTTCAAAATTCGTGAAGAAAATCTCTGCCAGGAAAACAAGGTCATTCCCACTCTTGAAGAAGAAGAACCTGTCAAGGAAAAGAAATGAATATCGTCGACATAGAAAAATCCATTCGTGAAGAAGCCCTGGAACTGGTGCAGAGGGAACCCCTTTCTGTACTGATGCTCAACGAACAGATCCTATGTCGCAAGAGCTTTGGAGAAATGCTGGGAGTGACCCTCTCCTGTCAGCTTGCCGGTGAAGTCATTGATAGAGCGGAGCTGGAAAAAATGTTCCGTATTTTGTACGAGAAGTACCCGGAACTTTTGACCAGTGCAGCCAAGGACTTGCACGCCACCGTCCTGCGAGATCCAGCATGTACCAGTTACCTGGAACCGCTCCTGTTCTTCAAGGGCTTCCAGGGATTACAGGCTTACCGCGTCGCCCACGTACTCTGGGA
The DNA here is from genome assembly GCF_003149045.1 of Fibrobacter sp. UWR4. Lineage (NCBI taxonomy): Bacteria > Pseudomonadati > Fibrobacterota > Fibrobacteria > Fibrobacterales > Fibrobacteraceae > Fibrobacter > Fibrobacter sp. UWR4. The sequence continues at coordinate 7,750 of NZ_QGDU01000013.1, forward strand.
AGAAAGTCGTTCCTTCCCCGCCAAAATGCTCCAGAGTATTATCAGTCGCAAGTTCGGCATGGACATCCACCCGGCAGCAAAAATCGGCTATGGCCTTTTGATTGACCACGCCACCAATATTGTGATTGGTGAAACTGCTGTTATCGGGAACAATGTCTCCCTGCTTCACGGCGTTACTTTAGGTGGTACCGGCAACGAGGTGGGTGATCGTCACCCGAAGCTTGGAGCAGGCGTCATGGTAGGCGCACATGCCCAGCTGTTAGGCAACATCCACATTGGCGACGGAGCCAAGATTGGTGCAGGCGCCGTTGTGGTGAGCGATGTTCCCGCACACACCACTTACGCAGGCGTGCCCGCAGTTCAGGTGGGTCGTCCCCATGATGAAATGCCCAGCTTCAACATGCAGCAGGACTTCACTCGCGACGCCTAATGACAAAGAAAGAACGTATCACCTTCATCAACGAAAAACTGGACGAGTTGTTTCCTAACCCGCCTATTCCATTGAATTTCAGCGATCCGTTCACTTTGCTTGTGGCTGTTGCCCTAAGCGCCCAATGTACCGACGCACGAGTCAATGTAGTTACCGCAGAACTTTTTAAGGTAGCCGATACTCCCGCCAAGATGGTCGCCCTGGGTGTCGAAAAAATTGCAGATTACATCAAGACTTGCGGACTTTATCAAAACAAGAGCAAGAACATTTTCAGGCTTTCCCAGATTCTCGTGGAAAAATACGGTGGTGAAGTTCCCCGCACGTTCGAGGAGCTGGAAGCGTTACCAGGCGTAGGGCACAAGACCGCAAGCGTCATGATGATCCACGCCTTCAACACGCCAGCCTTTCCCGTGGACACCCACATCCATCGTCTCGCCGCCCGTTGGGGACTTTCCGACGGGAGCACCGTAGAACGTACCGAAGCCGATCTCAAGAAAATCTTCCCTCCCGAAGACTGGGAAAAGAAACACTTGCAAATTATTTTATTCGGAAGAACCTACTGCAAGGCCGCGGGTCATAAAGTCGATCAATGTCCCATTTGTAGCGTTGTAGGCTGCAAGACGAAATAAGCGAGCGTTTCCGCCCGCTTTATTCATCATTACTAGACTAGCCCTTCAGCAGTTCATCAAAATAGCAGATGGTCTTTTCAAGGCCCTTGCGCAGAGGAATCGTAGGTTCCCAGCCGAGAGCGCTCTTTGCCAAGTCAATGTTCGGACGACGCATCTTCGGATCGTCCCCCGGCAGAGGCTGATAAATAATCTTGCTCTTGGAGCCGGTAAGGTCCAGAACTTCCTTGGCCAATTCCAGCATGGTGAATTCGCCGGGATTGCCGATGTTCACAGGGCCAATAATCTTGTCCTGGTTCATCATGCGTACAAAGCCTTCAATCAGGTCGTCCACATAGCAGAAGCTGCGTGTCTGGGAACCGTCACCATAGATAGTGATGTCCTGGCCCTGCAAAGCCTGCACGATAAAGTTGGAAACCACGCGGCCATCGTTGGGCAACATACGGGGACCGTAGGTATTGAAAATACGGACAATGCGGATATCCACATTGTTCTGGCGGTGGTAATCCATAAAGAGGGTTTCAGCCACGCGCTTGCCTTCATCATAACAGCTGCGGATTCCGATGGGATTCACGTTTCCCCAGTAATCCTCTGTCTGCGGGTGAATCGCAGGATCGCCATAGACTTCGCTGGTACTTGCCTGGAGAATGCGAGCCTTCACACGCTTGGCCATGCCCAGCATATTGATTGCGCCCATGACGCTGGTCTTGATAGTCTTTACAGGATTGAACTGATAATGCACCGGGCTTGCGGGGCATGCCAAGTTAAAGATGCGGTCCACTTCCAGAAGAATCGGTTCCGTCACATCGTGACGGATCAGTTCGAAGCACTTGTTGTCACGAAGGTGTGCCACATTAGCCATACGGCCAGTGAAGTAGTTATCCAAGCAAATGACTTCGTGACCATCATTCAGGAGACGTTCACAAAGATGACTTCCTAAAAAACCCGCACCACCAGTAACTAAACAGCGCATATTAAGCTCCAATTATATGAGCATAATATAGCTTATAAAAGATTCGTTATCACTTAACGATCTGGTTCTTGCCGTGCTTCTTACCCCAATAAAGCTTTTCGTCCGCCTGACGGATGTAATCCTCGTATTCCGCAATATTTTCACCAGTACAAAGACCGATTGTCACAGTAATTGCAATCCTGGTATCCTTATGGTAAATTACCTGGTCGGCCAGTTTGGCACGGAAAGAACTTAAAATATCCAAGGCATGGGAGTTATCGATTTGCGGCAAGTAAAGCACGAATTCTTCACCACCCCAGCGGACCGCCACTGCATTGGACGGCAGACAGGATTCAATACACTTACTGACGGCAGACAGGACCCTGTCACCCGTTTCGTGTCCGTAGGTGTCGTTAATCTTCTTGAAGTCATCCACGTCCAGCATGGCCACGGAGAAGGAACGTTCCTTTTCTTCCTTGCTACGCTTCATGATGCCTTCAAAGAAACGACGATTGTAAAGGCCTGTCAGCATGTCGTGATTGCTGGTGTAGTCCAGCTTTTCCCTAGTAGTACGAAGTTCAACCAGATAAAGATTAGACAGGTAGAAAAGGGTAAACAGAGTAATAACGAGATTGATGCTATTTACAAGAGACTTGTATTCAAGAACCGTATCCATCAACTCCGGATGGAACGAAAAATTGTAAATGGAGATCTGACTAATGGCCACCGCGCAGATAGCCCCAATAAACTGGTACACATATTTCTTCCTATTTTCGGAGGGGAGCAGGAAGAATATGACAGCCACCATTCCGATGACAAAGTTCAAGTAACCAAAGTGACCACCAGAAGTCAATTCACTAAGAGCTGAGAAAATGATAATTTCGAAGTAGGCGAAGGAAATCCTGAGATTTTCGCTTTTCCTCATGAACAGGATGAAAATTACATACAGGCAAGAACTGACGCCATTAAGAACCGCAAGAGGGAACAGCCCTATTTTCCCGAAGAAAAAGATATTGAATACATGAACACAAAGACACATCATCAGAAAGATTACGGTCCTATGTTCCGACAGATTCCTTAAAAGATTTTTCTGCACCTATATTTCTCCTTCTTACTTGAGAAAACTTATTCTTCCTCGGTGTCTCGCGATTCCTCGCTATTGATATTCGTCGCGTCCCCGTTCAGGGCCACTAGGCGAATTCCTCGCAGCGTCAGGAATGGATCATACTTGTCAATCAGAGATGTTCTTCGAGCGATCGTTTTTCCCCATCCGCCGGTCGCATAAACCGGCATATCGTCGCAGCCAATTTCCTTCTTTATTTTTCCAATCAGGAATTCCAGCTGAGCAAGAAAACCATACAGAAGACCTGCACGAATGGCGTCATCCGTGTTGTCCGCAACAACTGCGTCGGGCCATTCGATGGTCACCGGAAGCAGTCGGGCTGCCTTCTCCGTCAAGGCGTCCAAGCTTGCGTTAATACCGGGAATAATCACGCCACCTGCAAAGGCGCCATCCTTCATGACGTCAAATGTGGTGGCGGTCCCCATATCCACAATAATCGCATTCTTGAAGCCCGCCTCGCGCATGGCGACTACGTTACACAGACGGTCAGCGCCTGCCATAGACGGATTCTGATAATTAATCCGCAAACCCATGCAGTTCTTGGAATTCACCACCTGCACACGTTTCTTCAGCAAGGAATCCAGAGCCTTAATCCACGGACGTTCCAATGCAGGCACCACCGTAGATAGGCCAACATGAGTAATCTCATCCGTTTTGATTTTGGAAAAGCCTAGAAGGCCACCCACCTTGTTCATCACTTCGTCAGAAGTCGTTTCCTTGCGGGTAGTGAGGCGCCAGTAATCCACCACCTTGGTACCCTTGAAGATACCAAGTACGGTGTGGGAGTTACCTACGTCCACCACGCAGATTACCGGCTCCTTGCCGCGAGTCTTGCGCACAACCTTTTTACTATCCGACTTCAACTGTCTACTTCCTTCTGTCTACTAACTACTCGCGCAGCGTTATATCCTCATGGAAATATCAAGGGCCTTCACGCTGTGAGTGAGTGCGCCGACAGAAATAAAGTCAAGACCGAGAGTCGCAATTTCCTTGGCACGTTCCAGAGTCATGTTTCCGGAACCTTCCACCAGGCACTTGTCGCCACTTTCCTTGATGATCTTCAGAGCTTCCGCCATAGTTTCGTTGCTCATGTTGTCCAGCATGATAACGTCAACGCCCTTGTTCAAAAGTGCGCGGAGCTGATCGAAGTTTTCCACTTCCATTTCTACCATAAGGTTCTGGGTATTATTCTTCTTCACCACGGCAAGAGCTTCCAGCACGCCACCGGCGGCAGCAATATGGTTGTCCTTCACCAGCACCATATCAAAGAGACCCATTCGATGGTTAGAGCCGCCGCCAACGCGAACAGCATACTTCTGCAAGGTTCGGAAACCAGGAATGGTCTTACGAGTATCAAGAACCTTGGTCTTGCCGCCCTTCAAAGCTTCCTGGAAAGTGTGGGCCACAGTTGCCACGCCGGAGAGCTGCTGAATGAAGTTCAGCAAGGTACGTTCGCCAGTCAAGAGTTCGTGGGTAGTACCATCCAGTTCGGCAATTAGGTCACCCTTCTTCACCACGTCACCATCCTTCTTGTGAAGGGTAACAGTTGCGTTTGCCTTCATTTCCTTGAACACCAGTTCAATAATGGGAAGGCCAGCCACAACGCCATCTTCCTTGGCGATGAGGCGTGCGTGCTGTTTCTGGTCAGCAGGAATAGTCCACATGCTGGTCACGTCACCAGTGCGAACATCTTCAGCCAAGGCCAGACGAATCATGGTCAAAGCATCTTCTGTAGGAAATACCGGAGTAGAATTATCACCGTACATAATCAAGGTCCTTATATAAACGTTTTGGTATGAGGTATGGGGTCGCTCATTTCATTCGCTCTGAGGTATGAGGATACTTACAACCTCTAGGGCGAAGCCCGACCTCATGTCTCAAAGTGAGCACAGCGAACGACCTCATAGCTACTGTGCGCCCTTTCCTGTTAAAACAACATAAACAGTACGAACGAGAATCTGGAAATCCAAAAGCAGACTCATGTTCTCGTAGTAATACATATCATACTTAAGTTTAATCTTCACGTCTTCGGTGCTAGTATCATAATGGTGGCACACCTGAGCCCAGCCCGTAAGGCCCGGCTTCATCTTCAGACGGCTAATGTAGAACGGAATCTGTTCGCGAAGTTTACCAATAAATACAGCTCGTTCCGGGCGAGGTCCCACCATGCTCATGTCACCCTTCAGCACGCACAAAATCTGGGGAAGTTCATCAATACGAGTCTTACGCAGGAACCGCCCAATGCGAGTAATGCGAGGATCGTTCTTGGTCGCCCACTGGGCACCGAACTTTTCGGCATCGGTACGCATGGTACGGAACTTGTACACATAGAAGGGCTTACCATAAAGACCAATACGTTCCTGGGAATAGAAGATAGGTCCCTTGTCGTCCAGCTTAATAGCGAGAGCCGTCAGCAGGCAAATGGGCAAGGAACAAATACCCAGGAATGTTCCGAACAAAATATCGATTACACGCTTTACGCGAACCTGCCAGGGAGGCATCGTAAAGGGCAAAAGTTCCTGCAGTTCAAAACCATAAACAAGATTTGCCTTGAACTGACCGCTAATCACCTGATAAAGTTCGGGAACCAAATAAATATGAAGAGGACATTCGCAAATCCACACCAGGATACGCATGATTTCCTGGGGAGAGTTACTTTCGTGAGCGATAATGATACCAGAGACTTTATACTTCTTGATGAGGACAGGCAGATCGGAATACTTGCCTAGCACAGGCGCACCTGCAAATTCCTTTTCCATCACCTGAAAACGTTCATCCACAAAGCCAATCACTCGCTGACCACGCTCCGGAGTCCGAGCCAAATCCTCGGCAATTTTGCGACCAGCTTCCGTAGCACCCAGCACCAAAATATTGTTGGCACCATATCCATGACGCAGGAGACCACGAAGACATCCATAAATAGCCATACGGAAAACAGCCACCAGACTCAGGGAGAATCCACCATAGATAAAGATCCAGGGGAAACGGGATCCATACAGATAGCCGCTGCTCAAGGGTTCATTGGACATCACCTTGCCAATGAATTCAGCACCGAACAGGCAAAGAATAATCAAGACAATTCCGATAACCACAGCACGAATCACTCGCAGGATCTGGTGTGTCCTGGACTGCAGGAGCCAGGAACGATAAAGACCCGCACAAGTAAACAGCACAAGCCAGGCGACATTCAAAACTAGGCCCATGTGGTAGTAATCCGCAAAGGACTTCGTAGGGTCGAACTTATCGACAATCCAACCGCTATGGAACTGAACCCAAAACGCCAAGCCAAAGCAAATGGACAACACCACGAAATCCGACAGGATAACGAGGATTCTTTCCAATGTGGTAGCTCGAATCATAATGACACCAATAGGATAAATTCAAAAAGGGTCGGGAAAACCCCGACCCGGATTTTTTATGCCAAGAAACGAATGACCTGGCTCTTTTCCACGATTTCAGCGAGAGCGTCAATGGCATCCACAGCCTTTTGAGCCTTGCTGTCCTGGGTATTTTCGGTAATGACAACCACGGAAACCTTACCCGGATCCTTAACGTTCTTCTGGATGATGGTTTCGATGGAGATGTTGTTGTCGGCCAGGATCTTGGTGATCTTAGCCAGCACGCCGCATGCGTCACGGGAAGTGAAGCGCAGGTAGTAACGTGCGGAAGTTTCGGAAATGGGAACGAGCGTTGCGGAATTTTCCACGTTGAACCAACCCATGGGCAGAGCCTTGCGGGAACCGCAGTCGGTGGAGCGAGCCAGGGAGACCAGGTCGGCTACAACGGCAGAAGCGGTGGGAAGACGGCCTGCACCAGCTCCAGTCTGGAGGGTTTCGCCCAGGTTGTCGCACTGGAGGTAGACTGCGTTGAGAACGCGATTTACGCTGGACAGCTGATGTTCCATGGGAACCAGGCACGGATGGACACGAGCGTCCACACGGTCACCTTCACGGCGGTAAATACCCAGGAGCTTTACGCAGCAGCCAAGTTCCTTGGCGATAGCGATATCCTGGGCGGTAATCTTGGAAATGCCGGTCACATGAATCTTTTCGAAGTCTACGCGATGACCGCTGCAAAGGGAAGCAAGAAGTGCAGTCTTGTGAGCGGAGTCGATACCTTCGATATCGAAGGTGGGATCGGCTTCAGCAAAACCGAGACGCTGGGCATCCTTAAGAACTACGTCGAAGTCCAGACCTTCTTCTGCCATACGGGACAGGATGTAGTTACAGGTACCGTTAATGATGCAGCTCAGGTTTTCAACGGTAGAACCCAGGAGACCTTCCTGAAGGCTACGGATAATAGGAATGCCACCGCCAACAGCAGCTTCGAACAACACATGCAAGCCCTTCTTAGCTGCCAGGGGGAAGATTTCATGGCCATACTTAGCCAAGAGAGCCTTGTTTGCGGTAACCACATGCTTGCCGTTTTCAAGGGCTGCAAGGATCCACTTACGGGGCATATTGTAGCCACCGGCAAGTTCCACCAGCACGTCGATATCATTGGAAGCGATCATTTCGTCGGCATTGGTAGAAGTCTTATAGCCCTTAGCCTTATAAGGAGCCACTTCTTCGTCGGACTTGGCGCAAATGCAAGCCAATTCCATTTCAACACCGAGCTTTTCCTTATATTCGGCAATCTTCTGTTCAAGAATCTGAATAACACCGCCACCGACGGTACCTGTACCAATAAGACCAATACGCAACATAGAGCGTCTCCATTTTAAAAATTTACCCTATGCAAGATAGAAAAAATCCCATTGGCTCCCCGCTGCTTTAAGTAAGATTGCCCCCTACGAAGCACCCCAAAAAAGAAACCATTTCAATTGAAAATACATTTTTTCCTTTGTTTTCTTTTGTTTTATATTTTTTGAGCAACAACTTATCAATAAAAAAAACAGTCCCCCTCTAGTTAGGCACGTTTTGAATTCTTTCCTGGCCACGTCACTGGCTTTTTATTCTAAATTTGGAATTATGGAACAAGCGAGCTCTAATCCGGCTATTGACAACCTGCTCAACGAGCAGAAGCTGAAAAATATTGTCTATCCGGCCCGCCTCTTCAGGGCGAGGCTCAACGAGGAATTCTTGCGAGCCAACCGCACCCGCAAGCCCTTCCTGTTCATCAAGATTTATTCCCACCAGTACGACATCTTCGGCTGGGCAAGTAATGATGTTACCGTCAGCAAGACCTGGCGCATTAGCCTTCTTACCATGTTCTCCCACCTACGTTTTATTGACGTTCTTGGGTATTTGGACGATGGTAGCGGCATCGGCATCATTCTCCTAAACTCCGACCTTTCCAAGCTGGAAGCCATCCGCAAGGAAATTCTCCACAAGTTAAACGATGCAGGCCTGATCCAGGCTCTCCGCATCAAGCCCAAGCGTCCCATCTTCCAGGCCTACATTTATAGCGGCCTTACCGAAAAGGACGCTCTGGAACAGCAGGACAAACTGGACGAATTCAACAGCACCAACGGCAGCTTCTTCAGCCTGCAGCGTCTGAACCTGGACCATATCTGGCAGCATCCTCACAAGATCCGTTACCGCCATGTCATCAAGCGTATCGTGGACGTGGTCTGCACCAGTACGGCAATCGTTCTTTGCTCCCCACTGCTCCTGTTCTGTGCTGCCGCAGTGAAACTCAGCGATCCTAAGGGACCTGTTATTTTCAAGCAGATCCGAGTGGGCCGTAACGGCAAACTGTTCATGATGTATAAGTTCCGCAGCATGTATGTGGATGCCGAAGAACGCAAGAAGGAGTTGATGGCCCAGAACGAAACCGGTGGTAAGACTTTCAAGATGAAGAACGACCCCCGCATCTATCCGTTCGGCCGCATTCTTCGTAAGTTCAGCCTTGATGAACTGCCCCAGTTCTTCAACATCATCAAGGGTGATATGTCCATTGTGGGTCCCCGTCCTCCTATTCCTTCCGAAGTGGCGGAATACGAACCGTGGCACCGCATGCGCCTGTCCGTGACCCCCGGTCTTACCTGCATCTGGCAGGTTAGCGGCCGTAGCAACATTAGCTTCGAAGGCCAGATGCGTCTGGACAACGACTACATCCGTCGCGACGGCAAACTTGGGGATGACTTCAAGTTGATTCTCAAGACCTTCAAGGTCGTGTTTAAGGGCGAAGGCGCGTATTAAGTTACAAGGGGCTCCGCCCCCTGGCCCCCCAAAAAAAGGATGCGACTTCGCAAGCAGAGCCTGCTTGTCTTTCCTTTTTTGTCTAAGGGGAACTAAAGTTCCTCCTTAGACAGATATCATTCAGTTATTTGTAGACAAAAAGAACCCCTGGCTTAAGCCAGGGGCACTTTTACAAAATTATGCAGTAATTGGATTACTTAGCAATTTCGTACTGAGCAACGAGGTTGCCTTCAACGTCGAGAGCGCGGACAACGTTTTCGTCGCGCTGGAGAGTGATGGTAGCCTTTTCGCCAGCAGCGGTGGTCAGTTCTGCGGTCATGGAACCGTCAGCGTTCTTGACAGCTGCGATGGTGTTGCCCTGAGCGTCCTTTTCGAAGTAGGAGTCGCCAGCAGCGAGAGGATTGGAACCGGTCCAGAATTCAACAGTGTTCAGAACGAGACCGTCGATGAGGCCGAGGCAGATCGGATATACACCGAAGCACATCAGGAAGAAGTGAACGATGGAGTTCAGCCACTTGTTACCAAGGGAGCCGTTCCACTGATGCAGCTTTTCGAAGCATGCGTTCTTGCCATAGCAACCGGTCAGAACAACCATGCCGGCGCAGAGAAGGGTAATGATACCTTTTTTCATTGTTATACTCCTTAAGGATAAGTTTATCGTTTCGTAACGACGTGAGAAATATAACTAAAATGACAGAAAAATCGAGTGAACCTACATTTTTTTTACGCCAGGAGAAAAATACGAGACGAAATGTGATTTAACTCACTTAGCAAGTCAAACCAATTCCCTTTTCCGGAACCGTTTTGAAGAATCACCGATCTTAATGCACAAAAGAACAGTTTTTATAAAAAAAACACTAAAATACCGACAAAAACGAAAAAAAACTCAATTCGCTTTTTCATTTTTTATTGTAATTTACCATTGATTATTAGGGAGTTTTATGCTTGATCTTTTTAAAAGAATGACTATTGCCGCAGCCGTCACAGCGACGGTCGTTTTTGCTGCACCCAAGCCGCTCACTGTTTGGATTATGCCCAACGGAGCGTCTCCGCAAGAAAAACTGGAGCAGCGTCTGGACCTGTTTACCAAGAAGACAGGCATTCCCACCAATGTTCAGGTTTTAGACTGGGGCGAAGCCTGGAGCAGAATCTCTCTGGCTCTGGAAGGACGACAGGAAGCACCGGATGTCCTGCAGCTAGGAACAACCTGGATTCCCCATTTCGCCATCCGCAATAAAATCAAGCCCTTGAACAGCTGGCTCAAGGAAATCAAGCCTAGTCGTTTCGTCCCCGTGAGCTGGAACACGACTCACATCGATTCGGACACCACCATCTATTCAGTCCCCTGGTTTATTGACATCCGCCCGATTCTTGCCAACAAGCGCATCCTCAAGAAAAACGGGATTACCAAGGAATCTGTCTCCACCTACGAAGGCTTTAGGGAGGCCCTTAAGAAAATCAACGACAGCCAGGAAATCCTGGACAATGGGTTGAAAGTCCGTGCCTATTCCTTCCCTGGCAAGAGCGACTGGAACATTCCCCATAATTTTGCACCCTGGGTCTGGAGTAACGGAGGCTCCTTCATCGAAAAGGATGAAGAAGGTAAATGGCATTCCAACATCCTGAGCCCAAAAACGCTCAACGGAATCCGAGCCTACTTACACTTCGTACGCGATGGACTTGTATCTGCAGAAGATCTCCAGTTCAATACCGCCCAGGTGGCCCAACTGTTCAACAATGGTGAATTGGCTTTTATCGTCAGCACATCCGAAATCGTGATGCAGACCCATTTTGACGGTTCCCAGGGAGGACTTGCAAACGCCCGTATCGGACAGGATTCGGTAATGGTGTTGCCTATCCCCAGCGGAACAGCCGGGTCCGTCAGCTTTATTGGCGGTAGCAACCTGGCAATCCCTGCCAGCAACAACCGTCCCGAAGCGAAGGATCTGCTGCTATTCCTGGTAAGCGACGAAAACCAGGACGCCTATACCAAGCAAATCGGATTCCTCCCGACTAGCAAGAACGTTCTTGAAAGCTGGGCTGAAGACGAGAACTACAAGATCCTGGTTCAAGGTCTGGAAACGGGACGAACCTACGCCACCATTCCTGAATGGGGCGAACTGGAACAAATCCTCGTAAGCATGTTCAGCAGCGTCTGGGACAATATGGAAATTCCGTCCCTCTACTCCGAAGAAAAGCTTTACAATCTGTTCTCCACATACTCTCTTGAAATCGACAAGAAGCTGAATTATCCCACGACCAATTCCATGACTTTGGCTGAATTCAAGGAAATCTGGACGCAGAAAAAGACCGATAGTTTAGATAAGACAATCGATGAAGAAGTTGTTAAGGACGCCATTATTTCCGACAATTTGAAAAAGGCTCCCTTCGTATTTATCACTATCCTTGTAATAAGCTTCCTCGTGAACTTCGCAAGAAAACGAAAGAAATAAAAAAACGAACTTATCACGGTAAACCATGCAGGAACACAGCGTAAAATTTTCAAGAAGCATCATTCTTAAGTGCATCTTGATTTTGACGATCTCCATGACCTTCGCGGTCCTGTGTGGTGTTTACGTCTATACCCAAAAACAGATGACGGAAATCGTGGAAAGGGCTTTTTCCAACGGAAAGAACATGCTAACCCAAAAGGCCCTTTTCGCCAATGACGAAATGGTCCAATTTGGCAGACGCCTTAAGCTTTTGGCAAGGACCTCCGAAATCCAGAGCATGGCCCCCATTGTTGTTGCGGGCTATCTCAAGAGCTATTCCGTTTCGGACCTATTCAATAAATCCGAGCTGATTACCATTTACGACAGAACCGGAAACTTCGTCTGCAACAATTCAATGATCGGCACGGAAAGTGTAAACGCCTATCCCGTAGACTTTTCAAGACTGACGCCGCACAAGGCATACTTCTCCCCTTGGTATAGAGACACCTCCGACCCCTATCCCAAGAGAACAGTCGGCATCAACATTACCAACCGCGCACAAGGCGACGGTAACTTGGTCGCCGTATTTTCCGCAAGTCGCATCTGGAAAAAACTGGAATCCACAACCCCAAGTCAACACGAAATTCTAGTTGCAGTCAACGGCAATGGTGAAATTCTTTATCATCCCGATTTGAACACCTGGGTCACCTCGCCTCACAAGATTTCCGAACTGGGACTGAATATCCCGAACATAAAGACATATAGCGTAACCAAGCCTGAGTTCATTACATCCCTCAAGAATAAACAGTATCTAGTCAACTTCGATTACAATTCCGACTACGACTTCGGGCTTTTCCTTTTCCAGCCCAAAAGCGACATTGACGCACAGGCTGCAACTACCAAGCAGATTAGCATCGTCATCATGATCGTTTTCATCTTCGTGATTACCATCATGGCTATCTGGATGTATCGACTTCTTGGCCGCCCCCTGAACAACTTGATCTACCACATTAGCCGAATTTCTAACGGTGAACTGGATATTGCAGAAATCAAGGTCGGAAACCGAAAGGATGAAATCGGACGACTGGCGGCAACCTTCAACCAGATGCACGATACCATTAGACGTCAGATTGAAGAGTTGAATTCCCATAGAGACTTGCTGGAACAGGAAGTCAAGGAACGCACCAAGGAACTTGAGGAAGCGAACCGAAGACTGGATCTGATTTCCAAGACGGATGAACTGACCGGACTTCCAAACCGTCGCGAAATGAACGAAACCATCGCCAACGAAATTGGAAGAACACAGCGCACCAACAAGCCCTTCTGTTTCATCTTTATTGACATTGACCACTTCAAGGCAATCAACGACACTTATGGTCACGCCTGCGGTGATGAAATCCTGAAAGCGGTTGCCCTGAACATTCGTGGGCTTCTGCGGAAGTACGATGTATTCGCACGCTATGGTGGCGAAGAATTCCTGACCCTGCTTCCGGAAACGGACCTGGATGGTGCCGCCGTAGTCGCAGAACGTTTCCGCCGTAAGATCGAGATGATGACTGTCCACTACGGAGACTACACAATCAACGTAACCATTACCTTGGGCGTATCCCGCTTCGACCATCGCCTGGGTGCCGACAGAAGCATCCAGATGGCAGACAAGGCTCTGTACCAGGGTAAGGAGTCGGGTCGTAACCAAGTAGTGGTATGGCAACCAGAATGGGTGACAGAAGCCGACTACGAAGCAGCAGCTATTGAACTTGCTGAATTCAAGAAGAAGCAGGAAAGAGATGCCGCAACTGCAGAAAACAAATCAAAATAAAGACGCCACCCACCTACAAAACATTCAAGCCGACTCCCCCGAGCCGGCTTTTTTATTTAACAAGAACAAGGTTTCGCAAACGTAAGCGGAGCGCATTGTTTGCTGGGGTGGGGGTCCAGGGGGCGGGGAACAGCCCCGCCCCTTGCATCATAAACAAAAAAAGGTTCGCAACTTTCGTTACGAACCTTTTTATCGGGATGACTGAATTCGAATCAGCGACCTCTTGAACCCCATTCAAGCGCTCTACCAGGCTGAGCTACATCCCGAGGACTCAATTAAGAGTAGACCAAAGTTAGTTAATATTCCGTTTTTTGCAAGGCGAAACACTAAAAAAAATTGATTTTTTCCGATTTTTTACTTCCAGAAGCCTATAACCAGTACTTCGGGCGTTGCATTGGGATATTTCTTACTCTTGAAGCTTACGATCTTACGAATGCTCCGCTGTTTCAGTTCCCATCCTTCGCGGCTCAATCCCTTGGTAGAAAGGGTGATTTTCAAGGCAGGGATCTTGCCCCCTTCCTTGACCTTGCCGTCAGCGTCGACCTTGACCTTCACGTTCTTGGTCTTAATGGAAAAGTCCTTGGCGGCTTCTTCGGAAAGGGTCAGATCCGGACGGGCCTTCCTGTCGGTTTCCCAAACATAGAACGTCCAATCACGAGATTCACCGGCAGTGTAATAGCCAGTGTCAAACATCTTTTCGTTAAAGAAGAAGGGAGCCTTGACCACACCATCCATGGATGTCAGATAAGTCTTGCCATCAGTTCCCACAAGAACCACCGTGGGACTTACCGGACCTTCCATAGCGGAAAAATCCAGGTCAAATTCTATTACCAGGGCGCTCTTATTCTTTACAGTAGAGGGGTACTTAAAATTGGAACAACCAATGCCCTGGCACATTACCGTTTCCAGATTGAGATCCTTTCCGGAAACATTGGCTCCCTTCAAAACAAAGTGCTTCACATCGCCCTGGTTCACTTCACCGATCTGGTAAACGGCAGGGGTAAACAGAATAGCGTCGGCAGCGAATGCCTGGGCGGCGAGGGCCGTAGCGAAAACGGATGCGCAAAGAACTGCGCGAGAGTTAAAAATTTTCTTCATGGTCTGAATATACAAACTTTATGTAGGTTGCGCAAATCTATTTAGGATAAGGTTGAGCAAATTTGAATGAAGCAGCGCAGATTACGCCTTGGTGTAAATGACCACGAAGCTCTTACCTTTTACGATATCCTTGATCTGGACATTTTCAAAGCCGGCCTGACGACCAAAATCCATCAGCTGTTCCGGTTCAAACTTCTTGAACCCCTTCTTGGTGTAGGAAAGCTTGTCCAGCCATTCCCTGGTGTAGACCACATTATAGAAGGTTGCACCAGGTTTCAGCACACGGCGAATTTCGGAGAGGCCTTTTACCGTGTCCGACCAGAAATAGACGGTGTTGATGACATTCATGATAATGCAGCAGACCTTCCCCACGAAACCGCGAGGATTTCCGAACTGCGAGCCGATATAATCTGTGAATTTCGACATGATTGTGCGACCTTTTAACGAAGGTAAAGCTAGCATTTTTTATTTTTGTAAACCGATATGAGTCCGAATCCAAACACAGTTCATCCCATCGCTGGGTACGATAAAGAAATCTACGTGAAACCCACCATCAAAAATCCAAACATCGTCGTTGGGGATTTCACCTATATAGCTGATTCGGATTTCGAAAGTCATGTCACCCATTTCTACCCTTGGAGCAGGGATAAGCTGATTATCGGCAAATTTTGCCAAATTGCCGCAGGCGTTGAATTCGTCATGAACGACGCCAACCATCAGATGAATTCCGTTTCCACATTTCCTTTCTACACCCTTGAAGGTTGGAACATGAAGCCACCCAAGGCTGAAGACATGCCGCTCAAGGGCAACACTGTCATTGGGAATGACGTATGGATCGGTCAAAACGCCACCATACTCCCGGGTACACAAATTGGAGACGGAGCCATCATCGGAGCAAGCAGCGTTGTGTGCGGGAAAGTCGAGCCCTATACAATCATTGCAGGAAACCCAGCAAAACCTATCCGCAAGCGATTTGACGACGAACTGATTAGTATGATGCAAAAATGGAAATGGTGGGACAAATCCATTGAAGAAATCAATAGTTTGATTCCAATTCTCACCAACAGCAATCTCGAAATCGTCAAAGAAAAAATCAAAGAGTTTTTGAAATGACATCTTCCACAGAACTGAAAGAACTATTGGACCACAAGGAACTGTTCATTTTTGACCTGGACGGCACCATGTTCAATTCTCTGGGGGACTTGGCTCCCGCGGTGAATTACGCCTTGAAGGCATTTGGCGTCCAGCAGATTTCAAAAGACAATGTAAGAAGTTGCATCGGGAATGGTTCTAGAAATTTGATTCGCAGGTCTGTGGCATCGGGCCTTATGTTTGCCGCAGGAAAAACCGCCGGCGAGCCCATTGCAGGTAAAAGCAACGCCGAACATCTGGATGTTAGGAATGCAGAAGCTGTCGCCGCAGTATTAGAAAGCGCTGGCTTTGATGAAGCAAAAATTGACGAAGTCCTGAAAACTTATTCCAATTATTACTGGGAACATTGCACCGAAGATACGGAACCTTACGAAGGGGTCATCGAAATTATCAAACGCATCAACGCCCTTGGTAAAAATGCAGCCATGCTTACCAACAAGCCGGAACTTCCCGCCAAGAAAATTTTGGCGAAGTTCGGATTGATTGGCGGCGAAAGCGCTGACCTTATTTCAGCATACCTTTGTGGAGACACCTCACCGGAGCGCAAGCCCTCCCCTGCAGGCATTTTCGCCATCATGAATCAATTCGGAATTGCAGCCGAAAAAGCCGTCATGATTGGAGATGACACTCCTGACGTAATGGCGGCAAAAAACGCTGGCATCGACAGCATCATCTGCCTGAAAGGGTTCGGCCGACCTGAGAATTTACTGCCCTTGGAGCCCAAGTACACCGCGGGCCACATCAAGGATTTTGCAGAATTACTTTAAAGTCTGAATCAAGGAGTCCAGACGGTAAGTAAGCTGAGCGGCCCCTGTTATGGATAGATGGTCCGCATTGTATGCCATATTGTTACCATAATCATGGTCGCCCATCTTGTTCTCATCCATCAGGATAATGTCCATGTGCTTGACGGAGTCAATCAATTCAAGAGAACGGGACCTGTTGAGTCCATAGATGCCGAAAGCACCTGTATTTTTGTACTTGGGATTCTGAGGCGGAATAAGGGCAATTAGCTGGACCTCATTTTCCTTGGCCATTTTGCACATACTCCGTAAGGTATCCATGTTCGTCCAAATGTTGGTCTTATTTATTTCGTAGGCTTCAATGGAGTCTCGGTAAATCACAGGACTTCCCCATCCTTCGGTGGGCAGCAAAATATTATCATAGGTATAGGGCAAAGTCAGCGAATCTGTGGGCTTGTAGGAATCCTTCACCGCTGTTACAAAGGATTCGCTTACACCATCAGGCCAGAAATCATGATTTTCGTCGTAACGGAAACCCGGAGAGCCCTGATAGATTAGATTCCAACTGGAGTTTTCATCGGTAATCAAGAAGTCGGGAGAAAACTCTACTACAACATATTTCGCCTTTGTATGCTTAAGGACATAGTTCTTGAAAAGGTAATACATGCCAGAAAAATCGCCCGAAGAGAAACCCATGTTCACCAGGACGCCAGAAACATACTTCTTTTCGTCGATGCCAAACATCACTCTGGAACTACCAAGGGCAACCACGGAAGCAACATCCTTCTTGGTCCAGAAGGACTCCATTTTCACTCTTAAATCCAGACCGAAGAACGGTACACCGGCGGTAAAATAAACCCCTGCGCTATCAAAATTCAACAGACTCTCTTCACCAGCCCCACCCTGATTCTTGAACCAGAAATCCGGATGCCACAGCTCTTCCCCTTCGGCAATCTCTGTAACAGAGGAGTCTAAAGTGTTTATAATTACGATTTTTTCGTGCGCGCCATTGACGTTCGTCAAACTTGCAATAATCAGGTCGTTTGCAGCCCATTCCGTATGGTCGAAAGCGTAGTTGGATGGAGACGGGAAAACATCCACCAACTGGCCAAGACTATCAACCACTAGAATTCGTTCGTGGACGCCATAGGATTCGTCCACATAGTCCGTCCCCTTTACGCTTCCAAAATCCAGGAACAAAGTTTTCTTAAGATCATCCTTGGAGAGGGACGCATTGCAGGCCTGGTTATTATTGAACCAGATAGTATCTACTCCAGAAACATGAACACGAAGTTTCCTTGCTCCGGATACAGCGAACTTTTTCTGGGCATCGACCCCGCCATGGTAGGCGCCATCAAAAAGTTTTTTGGGTGTCCCGAACTTACCATTCATAAAGGAGACGCTCCAGGTGGAGTTTTCCATAAACGTCTTTGTATTTTCGTTATTCCCGGCATCCGAAACATAAACAATAGAGGTATCCCCATCAAAAATCTTCCAGCGAGGAATTGCCGCAGACGGCACATCCAATTTCACCAGGTTCGTCCCTGCCGTATTCAGGTCACGGACATAAACTGCAGACGTCCCAGATACCCCTTCCGTACCAGTACTGAATGCGACCTTCTTTCCATCAGGAGAAATGACAGGATGATAGACTTTTAAGGTGTCCTTAATCTCGGAAACAGAAGCTACTCCCGAAGAAAAGTCAATTATATCCAAGTTTCCCGTTACTTCGTTACGGAAGACTACCTTAGCCTGATATGTTCCCGTGAGGTTTCGGATGGTAAGGGGACTTGCCAGGGGAATTACCCTGCTTGTAGCCGCTCCCCCACGATTGTCCATCCATTGAGCGTCGGGAATGGATCCATAAGCCAGACGAAAACCGATATAGTCCTTGTGCGTCTCGGATGTAACAGTATAAACATCCCCTCGGGTATAGAGTTCCATATCGCAAGGAACGTCGCGGAAACTCCCTCCCTTCACCACCCGCTGTCCAAGATTTCCCCCATCGGGTGCACCGACATAATTCACGAGGGTCACATTCGCAAAGTTGCCCAGCCAGTCATTCATCCATTCCATGACATTTCCGGCCATGTCACAGATACCAGAAGAGTGCACCTGCATGGAACAGACCTTATGACTCCGATAATCGGAATTGTCCGCATTCCAGCTGTTGTTGGGATTCCAGACCTTGTTCGCCACCAGGACCCATTCCGCTTCCGTAGGCAAGCGAATCGCCTCTACTTCAGGGCGGAAAACGAATCCTTCCAGGTTAATACAGTGACCTTTTTCATCATAGAAGGCAGAATTGTAGGTATAGGCGGTATCTTTCCTGATGCTCTTGCTTTTAGCATTTGCAAAAAGAACTGCATCATAGTAGGTAATATCCGTCGCAGGTAAGGAATCATTTTCGCAATCCAGGACAAGCCCCCCCTCTCGTTGGAAAGCATTAAACTCTCCGCAAGTGACTTCTGTACGGCCAATCGAGAAATCATAGTCAAAATCGACTCGCATCTGGGGACGTTCAATGGCCTTGGCTTTCCTTTCCGTGCCCAAAAAGGCAAAAGCACCAGCAGCCCGAACGAAAACCATACCTTCGATGGAACTTTCCTCTACATCGACAGGAGAGGCTATGACGTAAGCATCGGATCCGCTATCGCATGCACTAGCCATCAGCAGACAGCCTACGTACACTAGATAGGGATACAAGAACTTCAAATACTTCGCCATAAAAAATCTAACCTCCGCCCAAAGATAAAAAACTTTTACAATTTTGTTTTTCTATCTTTGGCCTCGTTATGAAGAAATATTACTTGGCCACATACGGCTGCCAGATGAACGAGTACGATTCCGCCCTCATTGCCCAGCAATTGGACATGCGTGGCTGCATAGAGACCGGTGACATTGCCGAAGCCGATTTCATTATCGTCAACACCTGCTCCGTTCGCGAAAAGGCAGAGGATACCGCATTTGCCAACATCAGCAAGTACCGCAAGCTGAAAAAGGCCAACCCCGACAAGAAGGTGGTTGTCTGCGGTTGCATGGCCAAGAACCGCGGCCCGGAAATTCTCAAGCGACTGAAGGTGGTGAACTACGTCGTGGGTCCGGACCAGTATTCGAAAATTCCTGAGCTTCTGCTGGACGGTCCTGACAGCCCGTTGCACAAGACTCACCACCGTATGTTCCTGGATGAGGACATCACGGAAAACTATGTGGGCAATTACGCCAAGGTGAAGCACGACTTCAGCACTTTTGTGACGATCCAGCGCGGATGTAACAAGCGCTGCAGCTACTGTATCGTCCCCTACCTCCGCGGTCCGGAAAAGTACCGCGACATGAACGACGTTCTGACTGAAGTCCAGAAGGCTGCCGACAAGGGCATTACCGAAGTCATGCTTTTGGGCCAGACAGTCAACGCCTACAAGAATGGCGACAACAATTTTGCCACCTTGCTCACCAAGGTTTCTGAAATCGGCGGCATCCAGCGCATCCGCTTTACCAGCCCCCATCCGAGGCATTACACCAACGAACTGATCGACGTTCTGCTGAACAACCCCAAGGTTTGCCACTACGCCCACATTCCTATCCAGAGCGGTAGCGACGCCATGCTGAAGAAGATGCGCCGCCAGCACAACATGGAACAGTACATGAGCGTCATCGAGCAGCTCCGCAGCAAGGATCCGTACTACGCCATTTCTACCGACGTGATCTGCGGTTTTGTGGGCGAAACGGAACAGGACTTCGAGGATACCATGAAGGCTTTTGAGGCCTGCCAGTTCGACACCGCCTACATGTTCATCTACAGCCCGCGAAAGGGAACCGAATCCTACAAGGAACAGGAAACCCTCACCGCCGAAGAAAAGCTGGCTCGCCACACCCGTCTGGTGGAACTTCAGAACGAAATCACCAAGAAGCGAAACGAGATGATGCTGGGCCGTACCGAGACCTTGCTGGTGGAAGGCTGTTCCAGCCGCGACAGCGAGGAACTCATGGGCAAGACCGACAACTTCAAGAAGGTCATCTTCAAGCCTTCCGAGGGGCGCATCGTAAAGCCGGGCGACTACGTGAAGGTGAAAATTGACGACATCCGCGGATGGACATTGCGCGGGACATTGCTAGACTAAAATTGGTAGATTAGGCTTTCGGAGAAATAAAGTTGAAACGCTCTATTATTCTTTTGTCTGTATCACTCGCTGCCGCCATGGCAAGCGCACAAACCGAAGCACCCGTTACCATGGCCGATGCTCAGAAGGCCTATGTTTCCGGCAACTGGAAGGAAGCCGCCACGGCTTATGAAAAAGTATGTCCCAGCCAGCCTAAAGAAGCCCAGGTAAGCTGCAATTTGTGGGGAGTCCTTGCGCTTTCCCAGATTGGTGACGCCAAGTCCTTCAAGAAGGCGGGTACCCGACTAGACAGCCTTATTAACACAACCAACCCTCAGCACGACAACTATGCAGACCTGGTAATGACGCGGGCCCAGTTCATGCTGTATCTTGGAAAATATGACAAGGCTGCCGAAGAACTGATCCATGCCATCGAGACATCCAGGCCCAGCCAGAGCCTTGTGCTCCAGAAAGTTTGCTCTGCAGTTCTTTCTAGAACCAAATCCGAGGAACTTTACGAACGTTGCGAAGGCTTGAAACATCCTGAAGTTATTGCCCCCGCAAAGCCAGCCACAGAAGCAGCAAAGCCCGCCGAAGTCAAGACAGCGGAAGTCAAGCCCGCAGTTGCCGAAAACAAGCCCGTAGAAGCAAAGCCTACCGAACCGGTAGCGGCCCCCCAAGCACCTGCAGCACCAGTCGCAGCAGCCCCCGCCCCCACACAGGCAGCTCCGGCACCTGCAACAGAAACAGCAAAACCTGCCGAAGAGTACTGGATTTTGCAGTTGGGAGCCTTTGGAGTCCGTGAAAACGCCAATCTTCTGGTTACAAACCTCAAGAAGCAGAAAATTTCCAGCACCGTCGTAGAAATGCCCCGTGGAGATAGAACACTCTATTTAGTCCAGACAGGGCACTTTTCCACCAGAGAAGAGGCAAATTCTTACGGCGAGAAAGCACTTTTGCCCTTAAATGTGGAATTTCAGCCCCTTCTTAAGAAATAATTTACAGAAAAAAGCCATTTTTTCGGATTGTTCCCTCCAAAAAAAATATAAAGTGTTCTATATTTAATTCAACCCTTGCCGGGGTGGTGAAATTGGTAGACGCGTCGGACTCAAAATCCGATACTCGTGAGAGTGTGAGGGTTCGATTCCCTCCCCCGGCACTAAATGGATGAGGTCTGGAAAAATGTTAAATTGGTGTAAGACAGTTAGTGCAGTGCTTCTTTGCGGTACTCTCGCTTTCGCTCAGTTTGACGACGAAGAATCCTCCGCAGAATCTTACGACTACGGTACCTCCGAATCCACCGAATACGCAGAAGACATTTCTGACTCTTCTGAACCTTCCGAAGAAAAATCTGTCGGTACTGCAAATGCAGCAGGCGACGAATGGGCTGGCTTCAATTACGAAGAAATGGGTATTTCCCAGTGGGAATTCCAGCAGGCCAAGGAAGAAGGTATTTCTCGCGACAAATTGACACAGCTCGTTGAAATGGGCGTTCGTCCTTCTGAATACATGCAGCATCCTTGGGAAAAGCTGGGTGTTTCCGAAGAAGAATGGCTCAACCAGCGTACCGGCGGTATGGAAGATGCAGACATCGACCGTTCCTATCGTAACCGTTCCGGTAACCAGAGCTACGCTTACCTTTCCCTTCTGGTTCCTTCCCTCTATCAGTGGAAGATGGATCAGTCCATGAAGGCCATCTGGATGGACGCTCTTTGGGTCACCAGCGTCGGCGCAACCGTTTATCTGGCTGCTGACGGCAATTCCGCTTGGTGGTACGGTCTGCTTTTCGTTGCAGGCGCACACCTTTGGTCCTTTGCAGATGCATTCTTCGGCACCCAGTGGGACAGCAATCCTGACGCCAACCGCTTTAGCTACGGCGTCATTCCTACCCCGTCTAGCGACAACGCAGGCATGGGCGTCGCAGGATTCCTTAACATTAAGTTCTAACTTAGTTTAAGTAATCATGCAGCTTGAACTCCTTAAATGTAAGATTCACCGCGCAACGGTAACCGATGCAAACCTGAACTACCAGGGATCCATTACGATTGCCCGTGATTTGATGGACGCCGCAGGCCTCCTGCCCTACGAAAAAGTTGGCGTGCTGGACGTAAATAACGGTTCCCGTTTGGATACGTACGTGATCGAAGGTCCCGCAAAGTCCGGCATGATCTGCCTGAACGGCGCTGCAGCCCGTCTTGTTCAGCCTGGTGATTTGGTCATTATCGTAGCCTACGCTACCATGAGCCCCGAAGAAGCCAAGACTTGGCAGCCCATCGTCGTTCATGTCAACGAAAAGAACGAGATCATCTAGTCTGCCACGGGATTTACAAGCATTTGGAAAGCGAGTCAGGAGACTCGCTTTTGCTATATTCAGAGCATGAAACTCTCTACGTTCTTCCTCATTACGAGCGCTTGTCTGACTGCGGGTGTAATTCACGCCCAGCAGGCCTTGCCGAGTAAGTCCAGGAACGTCGTAAAGGAAGAACAGGAAGTCGCCAGGGACACCATCCATGACACTGTCTATGTAGAAGTTCAGGACGGAGTCCCCTGGAATCGAGAAAGTTTTCCACCTAGCCGCCTCGTCCGAAAAGGGCCTTCCTTTGACGAAGCTTTGAAGGTGGGTTACACCTATTCCGTCAGCTTCGTGGGGGGAAGCTTTGGAACATTCGCTCACCAGAGCTACATGGCTCATGTGGACTACGAGTTCACCCCCAACCTTCATCTGTATGCCGATCTCGGCCTGTGGATGCCCCTCTATGCAAATTTTCGCTCGGATGCTCCCGTAGCCAGAGAGGATGTTCGACAGGGACGGGTAGGTTTCGTCCTCCCCGACATAGCCCTGGAATACAAGCCTAGCGAAAATACCTACATGCGTCTAATGTTCGTGAACGAGCGAGACGCTCTAAAAGCCTACGGGCCGTCCCCATACTACTACTGCAGTCCTTATAGAAATTCTATCTTTTGCAGGTAGATGCGACTTATTGCTTGCCTAGTATTCTGTGCCCTTCTGTGGGGATGCAACGAGGTTCGGGAAGAAGCTCCCAAGCCCCGTGTGGTCCGTACGTACAAGGGCGACGTGGAACTACTGAACAGTTGCGGCATTCAGGGGGCAGCTGCTTCCATACGAGCCTTCCTGAGAGAGAACGGTTTCGACGTGGTCAGTTCCCGAAACGACCTGCTGCAGAATTACGAAGAGACAATCATCGTTCTCAGGAATCCCGAATGGGAAGGCGCCCAGGCACTTGCAAGTACCTTAAGGACAAAGAACGTACTGATTGTGGGAAGCGACCACCCGGCTGTAGTTGATGCAGCCGTGTACATTGGAAAAGACTTTAAACAAATCATCGAACCCGAAGAGGGAAAATAAAATGACAACAAGAAATGACCTGCCGGAATCCATCCAGTTGGGCGCAAGCATTCTTTTTGAACTGCGCGCTCAGGACGTGCAACTCATCGACCTTCGCGGCATCAAGGACGTAACCGATTACTTCCTGATCGCAACCTGCGAAAGCGAAGCCCAGATGCAGGCTATCCTCAATGAACTCCACAAGGAATTCAAGGCTAACAAGGTTCCTACCCTGGGCGTTGAATATAAGGAAGGCGTTCGCTGGGCTGTGTTCGACGCAGGCATGGACCTGATGGTTCACCTGTTCGAAGAAGAAAAGCGTGCAGAAATTTCCCTGGACCGTCTGTATGCTGACGGCAAAATTGAAGAACTGAACGAAGAGGACTTCGTCCGCGAAGCCACCAAGAAGTCTGGAGACGACAATGAACTCGTTTGAGCAAGAAATTGCAAGTGCGCTGGAAGCTACCGGCAGCTTTACTGCCGAAGCCGCTCTCAAGCTTATCTCTGTGCCGCCTGATACCACTCACGGCAACTTCACCATCCCCTGCTTCTCCCTTGCAAAGACTCTCCGCAAGGCCCCGAAGATTATCGCAGAGGAATTGGCAGCCCAGGTAAAGCTCCCTGCAGGCCTTTCCAAGGTGGAAGCTGTTAACGGCTACCTGAATTTCTTTATCGACCGCAACTTCCTCGCCAAGTCCACTCTGGAAGGCATCGCTTCCAAGGGACTTCACTACGGCCATCAGGAACCTAATGGCAAGGTGGTCTGCATTGACTTCAGCTCCCCCAACATCGGTAAGGAACTGGCATTCCATCACCTGCGTTCTACCATGATCGGCAACAGCCTTTCCCGCATTTATAAGGCCGCCGGTTACAAGGTGGAACGAATCAACCATCTGGGCGACTGGGGTACCGCATTCGGTAAGCTCATCGTGATGTACCTCCGCGAAAACCGCCCCACCGACCAGGCAACTCTGGATTCCCTGACCGTCAAGGAACTGAACATCCTTTACGCCGCCTTCTCCAAGGCATGCAAGGAAGAGCCGGGTCTGGAAGATGAAGCCCGCGCCGCATTTACCAAGCTGGAACAGGGCGATGAATTCTACCGCACCCTGTGGTCCGCCTTCAAGGCCGCAACCCTGAAGGAACTGATGCGCATCTACGATATGATGGGCGTCGGTTTCGACCACTACACTGGTGAATCCTTCTTTGAAGACAAGATTCCCGCCATTCTCGATGAACTGCGCGAAAAGAACCTGATGATCAAGAGCCAGGATCTGGACGTGGTGATGCTGGACGAATTCGACCTGAATCCCTGCCTGATCCGCAAGAGCGACGGCTCGACTTTGTACGCAACCCGCGACCTGGCAGCAGCAGATTACCGCATGAAGGAATACAACTTCGACAAGTGCCTCTATGTGGTCGACCTGGGACAGGCTCTGCACTTCAAGCAGGTCTTCCATGTGCTGAAGAAGATGGGCCGCGAATGGTACACCAACATGTACCACATTCCTTTTGGCGTGATCCTCCAGCTGGTAGACGGCAAGTGGGAAAAGGGCAAGACCCGTACTGGTACCGCAAGCCTTTTGCGTGACGTGATTGAAGCTGCACAGAAGAAGATTCTTGAATTTATCGACGCCAAGAATCCGGAGCTGGAAAACAAGGAACTGATTGCCCGCCAGATCGGTATTTCCGCACTGACCTTCAACGACCTGAAGAACAGCCGCGTGAAGGACGTCCGCTTTGACTGGGATGCAGTCATGAGCTTCGAAGGCGACACTGGTCCTTACGTCCAGAATGCACACGTCCGTCTTTGCAGCATCATGCGCAAGGCCGGCTATACCGTGCCCGTTTCCGATGTGAACTACGACCAGCTGGCAGACGACGCCGCCTATAGTCTGATCAACCTTCTTTCCAAGAAGGCTGACAAGATTCTCGGCGCTGTAGCCGCTGACGAACCTAGCGTTCTCGCCCAGTACGCCCTGGAAATCGCAGAAGCCGCACACAAGTTCATCCACGAAGACCGAGTTCTCGGCAGCGCCGAAGAAAAGTCCCGTCTGTTCCTGGTGCAGTCCACCCAGATTGTCCTGGAAAACGTCCTGGACCTTCTCGGCCTCTTCCCGATCCGCTCCATGTAATTGGGGAGCCGCAGCCAAAATCTGCGGCAACCACAACAAGCAAAAAAGAACCGCGACTCAATCGCGGTTCTTTTTCATATTCTTTCTAAAAGAAGTCACATCCTGCTATAACGTTCTCGACCTGCTTGCGCGTCGGCCACAACCATTTAAGGCGAATACCGCAGCCATGCTTGCATGGATATGGTTGAGCCGATTGGTTGGCACTTGTGCCAGATGGAGGAGGGGTGCAGGGGGATGAGACACATCCCCACTTCGACATCTGTTTATTTTTTCTCTCACTAAGGAGTCGCTTTAGCGACCCTTAGACAAAAAAGAAAAGGCAGGCCAAGTCTCTTTGGCCTGCCGAATTCTTTTTTCAGGGGTCCAGGTAAATGATCACTTAGGGCTTTAGCCCTTAGTGAGAATTATCCCCATAGGGGACAAGTCTTTGTAAGTGCTAAAGCACTAACAAATGCTTCATCCACTTTGTGGACGTACAGAGCCCCCTGCATCACTAATTACCGTTGATGCAGCGGACAGAGTAGCCGTTGACCTTGGCGTTTCCAGGAACCAGCTGACGAACCATCTGGTCACTCATGCGCCCCATGGACCAAAGCCAGATTGTTTCGTTGCGGCCATTCTGACCACTCCAGAAGCCAGCATATTCGCCCATATCTTCGTAACGGACAGTAGACTTACCGATAATCTTGCGATAACCGGAAGAGAACACGGAGAAGCCGTATTCGTCGGTACCGCCACCGCCATGCCAGCCCGTAGTAGCCTTCATCTTCTTGGCAAAGGCTTCGCACTTGTCCACGCCTTCGTAGCAGTGGGTAAGACCGGTAATCATGTCCATCCATTCGCGGTCACGGGGCAGATGCCAGCCTTCGGGACAAGCCTGACGAGCACCTTCAAGGTCGTACAGACGACCGCTGCGAGCACAATAGGAATCCTTGTCTTCATAGCACCAGGAATGGCCTTCCACTTCATAATTCACATTCTGGGCGAACCATTCACGGCCTTCCACCTTGATAGTACGATAGCTCTGACCATCACGAGGGTCTGTGAAGAAACCGGACTTTTCACGGAGATCAGCGCGGTGTTCCTGTTCGGCGCGACGGAATTCCACCACCTTTTCGCGGCGATACTTTTCTCGGCCATAGATTTCGTTGGTCCACGCTTCGTGAGCCTTATCGTTATCGAACTTCAGCTTGATATCGGCAATGGCATACAGGTCGTTTCCGCAAGCCAAGTCTACACCAGCAATGTTGATGATCAGTTCGTGTTCTGTCTTGCCGGACTTGAAAGTACGGGGCTTGTTGAAGTAGGAAATCCATGCTTCCTTGGTATCGTTACAAGTATCGTAGAAATGTTCCTTTTCGATTTTCTGAGCGGGAACAGTCATGTTACCAGCTACGGAGAACTGAAACAGGCCATCGTTTACTCGGAAGGATACGGGCTGTACTTCCTTGTAGTGGGTATACTTACCGAAACGAATGTTTCCATCGATCTTACCGGCAGCATAATCGCCTTCACCTTCGGCGTTGTAGATTGCGTCCCAGGTCTTGGGAGGAGCGGCAAAGGAGACCACTGCGGCAAAACCCATAATTGCAACTAAAGCAGATTTGAAATTCATTATTTTCTTCTTCTGTTAAATGATAGTGCAAAATTAGTTTTTTTTGTTCCCGCTTGAAAGTCTTCTTTTTACAAACTAATGTAAAAAAGATTTCAAAGGCAAAAACGACTGGGAAAAGCTTTATTTTCGCAATTTTTGCAGGAATTTTTCATCGCAGATTTTTTAACTTTTAAGCATGGCTATTACACGTTACATTTTGCAAATTCACTGCCCTGACCAGAAGGGCCTTATTGCCGGTACCACCCAAGTTCTTGCCAAGGCTGGCGCCAATATCATCGACTTGCAGCAGCATACCGCAAAAGATATTGAAACCTTCTTCCTCCGAGCTGTTTTCGAAGCCGACTCCGACAACATCGAAGAAGTGCGCAAGCATCTGGAAACTCTGGAAGGTCACCTCCAGCTAAACTGGAAACTGTTCGATACCACCAAGGTGGAACGTGTTGCGATTTTTGTATCCAAGACGGACCACTGCCTTTACGACCTGCTCCTGAAACACCGCGATGGGGACCTGCCCTGCGAATTCAGCTGCATCGTAGGTAACCACACGGACCTCGCAGCAGTTGGCGGTTCTTTCGGCGTTCCGTTCTACTATGTCCCGTCCAACCCGGACAAGAGCATCCCGGAAAATCGTTTCCGCGAAATCATTGCAGAAACCAAGACCGACACTGTGGTTCTCGCTCGTTACATGCAGATTCTTTCTGCAGCGTTCACCGAAGAATTTAAGTACCGCGTCATCAACATCCATCACGGATTCCTTCCCGCCTTCAAGGGCGCTAAGCCCTACCATCAGGCCTGGAACAAGGGCGTGAAGATTATTGGCGCAACCGCACATTTCGCTACTGAAGACCTGGACCAGGGTCCCATCATCGCCCAGGACATCCAGCGAGTGCCTGAAACAGCAAGCATCAACGAACTGGTGGAACTGGGTAAGGACATCGAAAAGCGCACCCTTTCCCAGGCACTGAAGCTTTGGCTGGAACACCGTGTGTTCGTCTACAACGGTCGCACCTTTATTCTCTAAGGAGTCATTATGTCCGAAGAAAATCTGAATCAGAATGAAAACGAAGCCCCGGTTTCCGAACTGGATATCGTGACTGCAGTTCCCGCCGAAGAACCTGCCAAGCAGGAAGAACCGGCAAAGTCCGATGAACCTCAGGTCATCGTGCAGACCGAACGCGGCTTCGCCCACTATGTTGGTTTTGCCCTGTTGTGCGTACTGTGTGTAGCCTTCTATTTTGCACCGGGTATCGGCCTGACCTACGCCATCAACATGATTCCGGGCGTTAGCCTTGCCGGCATGGCCGCATGGATTCTCAGCGCAATCTTCAGCGTAGTCATCTGGTTGATTTTCAAGTTGAAGATTAAGGGCTTCAAGAAGTCCTTCCGCATCTACATCGCTCTTTGTATCGTGGTTTTCATTGCCATGGTAGCCATCCAGTTCGCAACCGAAAATTCCCACATCTTTGCAAACATTCTGGCCATGCTCACTGGAGCAGAAGGCTAGACCATTTACGCATCCGAGGCAATTATGACCAAGACTGATACTTTTGTCCATTTTCTCGTTGAATCTGGCGCCCTGAAGTTCGGTGACTTCGTCACCAAGAGCGGCCGCAACACCCCGTACTTCATCAATACCGGAGAATTCCGCACTGGCGCATCTTTGTCTAAGTTGGCAGAATTCTACGCCGCAGCATTCGTTGAACATTTCGACGGCAAGGCAACCAACCTCTATGGTCCTGCATACAAGGGCATTCCCCTGTGCGCAGCCACAGCAATGAAGCTTTCCGACGTGTACGCCAAGAACCTGACCTTTACATACAACCGTAAAGAAGTTAAGGACCACGGCGAAGGCGGCTCCCTTGTTGGATACAAGTACGCCGAAAAAACCAACGTGGTGATTATCGAAGACGTGATTACCGCAGGTACTTCCGTCAACGAAACCTTGCAGATTCTCAAGAACATCGAAAACGCAAACGTGATCGGCCTTTTGATTTCTGTAGACCGCAAGGAAAAGCTGGAAAACGGCAAGTCTGCATTGCAGACTGTTCAGGAAGAATACGGCATTGAAGCTCACTCCATCGTGAACATCAACGACATCATCGCCTTCCTGGAAAAGGAAGAAAACCGCAAGGCTATCAACGCTCCTGAAGGTATCCTTGAAAAGGTTTACGCCTACCGCGAACAGTGGGGCGCAAAGTAAGGTAAAGTGACCAAACGCTTTTGGACATTGCTGATTATAGTTTCGGCGTTTCTCATGGGATGCGCCGATTCTTATCATTGGTCAAAGGCCCATCCAGCATACCATAAAGCGCCCTATGGAGAACTGACAATTGCAGGTGTCCAGTCCGCATTCGTGCTCACCCGCACCGCATGGTTCGCCAACCGACTGGACATTCCTAACGACAGCATCCAGCTGAAGATGACCGCCCTTTGCGCCCAGTTCATGCTGGACGAGATGAAGGGAGGCTACAGCAAGCTGAACGTCCTGCCGGATTCGGCAATCTCCCATTTCCCGGAAGAAAGCCAAAAAATTGACGAACGCATATTCCTGAAGGGAAAAATCCCCGAACAAGGCGTCGTCGTGAAAGATCCCGAAGGCAATGTTCCGCCCGTAATCCTGCTCGTTCATGAAGTGATTGTCGGTACGGATTTAAAGCGTGAGGAGTTTTTCGACTATTCCCTGATGCACAACGAAGCTCAGGTGAAAAAAATGGTGGAGAACATTACCGCCATCGTTTCCTACACCTTGTGGGACAACGAAAAGCAGCGTCCCCTGTTTAGCGCCATCGACGAAATTCAGCATCCCGTAAGGTCGTTGACCATGGACGACATGAGGACCCTGATTCGCAAGACGGTCCAGCAAATCCGCACCAACATGTACACGGGAGCAAAGTAATGAAGAATATTTTCTTTGCTATTTCTCTCGTGATGTTCCTGGTTGCAAGCGCCTTTGCAGGTGAAGTCTACTTTGATACCAAGTGGACCTTATGGAGCGACGCGGACATTCTCATCTGGACTCCAGATCCGGAACCAGCCCTGGACATCAAGGAATTCTGCCTTTCCTTACGTCGTAGCAATGGCGGCATAGGCATGCCCAAGTGCCGCGTGTTTGGCGAATGGGAACGCGATTCCATTGCAGTTCGTTACGCCAACTGGCTTAGTGCAAATATCGACCCGGCCCTGGACGCAAGCTACTTGAAGGCAAGACATCCCGCCATGTCTGCAAAAATACAGACTCTGGAAGATTACATCGTTTTATTTGTCGCAGACAAGGGCTCCTACCTCCAGATCGCCATCTTTGACGAAACAGCGAACACTCCCAAGGCCGTAGGAACCGTCAAGAAGACTTCCGACAAGGTCGCCCTGGGCGATGACATCGCCGACACTTTTTTTGACCATCCGACCAAGCGCCGCCTCAGTAAGGAAGAACGCCTGAAGAAGGCAAGCGAACCGGATGATTACTTCAAGGAAATTCCCAATTTCAGGGCATGGGCCGGAATTTCTGCAGGTTATGCCCAGGCACAATTCCCTCTCACTCCGGATGACTGGTACTCAAGTCACATCAAGAGCAGGGTCCGCAACTATCGTATCACGAAAGATTCCGTCAGTTTATGGAACTTTATTGACGATTCCACCCCGTTGTTTACTTTGTATGCAGGATGTATCTGGTACGGTTTTATCGGCGGTGAAATTTTCTACCGCTATTCCAGTCACAAGGTCAAGACAGACAATCAGGATACTATCTACAAGGAACTGGATCACTGGGACTTTGCCCAGCACGAAGTGGGCTTGAACGTCATGTTTTCCAAGACTTTCGATCCTTTCAAGTGGCTGGACATCCACCTTTTCGGTTTCCTGGGTTTCCAATACAGCTTCTACGTGGAAGATATTGAACTCAACGAAGACGTAAAGAAACCATCCAAGGCGTACAGCTCCCGCATCCGTTTTGAAGATGTGTATAAGGGCGCACTCCTTGGTTTTGGTTCCCAGTTCGTCTTTCTTAATCACTACGCTTTCAGCGTACGTACAGGAATGGCCAGCCGCGGCAAGAACGTCTATTCAGACCCAACTCCCGACGCAGCCGCGGAACCTACCACGATTGGTGCTTCTACCATCGACTGGTTTATCAGTTTAGGCCTAGAATACCACTGGAGTTTATAGGCACTCCCCGACGTTACTTTTACGATTTTTCTAGATTTGCACCCATTATGAGTGAAAATCAAGAAGTTGTAAAAGAAGAAAAAGTCAATCCGTTCTTGACTCCAATTAACATTATCGAACCCGAGCACAAGCTTCCCGACTATACTTTTGACATGCTGCCGGAAGAGCAGAAGGCCATCCTCAGAGGTCACGGCTGGACCGACCTGATGCCGGTTCAGCGCAAGACCATGCCCTATATGCTCGCCGCCCGCGATATGCTGGTGCAGTCCAAGACCGGTTCCGGCAAGACAGGCGCTTACGTTCTCCCCCTTTTGCAGGTTATCGTTCGCGACCATCTGTTCCCCCAAGCACTGATTCTGGTGCCTACCCGCGAATTGGCAATCCAGGTGCAGGACGAAGTGCAGAAACTTTCCGAAGGCACCGGTATCAAATCCGTGGCAATTTTCGGCGGCGTTTCCTATGAGCCTCAGCTGAAGGCCCTTAAGGAAGGCGTACACATTATCGTCGCTACCCCGGGTCGTCTGATGGACCATGTAAGCCGCGGCAACGTGGACTTCCTGGATGTACGCGACCTGATTCTTGACGAAGCAGACGAAATGCTTTCCATGGGATTCTATCCCGACATGCAGAAGATCCGCAAGTATCTTCCCAAGCAGCTGGCCTGCACCATGTTCAGCGCCACCATCCCCCAGACAGTGAAGAGCCTGGCCCGCGAATTCCAGCGCCCGTCCGCAGAATTTCTTTCCCTGTCCTACGACAAGGTGATTGCAAACAACCTGGAACACCGCTGGTACTCCTGCGACGTGATGGACAAGGATTCCATGACCATCAAGGTGCTGGAATACGAGAATCCCGAAAGCTGCATGATTTTCTGCAACAAGAAGTGCGACGTCAGCTATCTGGAACAGGTCCTGTCCGGCTACGGCTTTAACGTAGGCGCCCTCTCCGGCGACGTTTCCCAGAACCTCCGCGAAAAGACTTTGAACGCATTCCGCGACAAGAAGCTCCGCATTCTGATTTGCACGGACGTTGCCGCCCGCGGTATCGACGTGGACCATGTGACTCATGTGATCGTTTACGACCATCCGGATGATCACGAAGTTTACGTCCACCGTAGTGGACGTACGGCCCGTGCAGGCCGCAGCGGCGTCTGCATCTCTCTCATCACTCCGGTGGAAGAAATCGAAATCAAGAAGACCGCCTCCGACTTCGGCATCAACTTCATCAAGCAGGAACCTCTTACCAACGAAGCAATCGCCAAGAAGGTTGCAGAACGCACCAAGAAGCAGTTGCAGGAAGTGAGCAAGCGTTTCGGTGGTCAGAAGGCCAAGGAACGCATCAGCCACTTCATCCCCCTGGCCAAGGAACTGGCAAACGGCTCTCAGGACGACCAGATGCTCCTCGCCTACCTGCTGGATCGGTACGTCTGGAAGAAATAGTAGGAAGTAGGAAGTAGGAAGTAGACAGAAATCTATAACCTAAGTCCTTAATCCTAAAAAGAGCTGACCCACTCATCATAAGAAAACTCAACTGACTACCGTCTACTAACAACTGTCTACTAAATATGGCTAAGATTAAAGTAAAGAACGCTAAGGAAATCGAACTGATTCGTGACGCAGGCGCACTTGCTGCAGAAACATTGATTCGCGCAGGTGAAATGTGCAAGCCCGGTGTAAGCACCCTGGAAATCGACGAGTTCATCGGTGACTACACCCGCCAGCACAAGGGCATCTCCGCATGCAAAGGCTATCACGGTTATCCTCGTTACGCATGCATTAGCATCAACGAAGTGGTCTGCCACGGCATCCCCAACGCAAACACCATCCTGAAGGATGGAGACATCGTAAATATCGACATCACCACCATCCTCCAAGGTTATCACGGCGACACTTCCGCCATGTTCTGCGTAGGCAAGGTAAGCAAGTTGGCACAGGAACTGGTGGACACCGCCAAGTTCGCCATGGAAGAAGGTATCCGCGCCGCAGGCGAACAGGGTGCACGCTGGTACGACATTGGTAACGCCATCCAGGACATTGCCGACGAGCACGGCTTTAGCGTGGTCCAGGACTACTGCGGTCACGGTATCGGTCGCGGATTCCACGAAGACCCGCTGGTTTTCCATTTCCGTAACAACGAATACCCCCAGTTCATTGAAGTGGGGAATGTATTCACCGTTGAACCCATGCTGAATTCCGGCCGTCCAGGCACCAAGACTCTGTCCGATGGCTGGACCGCAGTGACCCGCGACGGATCCTTGAGCGCCCAGTGGGAACACACCGTGGTACGCACCAAGGATGGCATTGAAATTCTGACGCTGCCCCGCTAATGTCCTTACTGTCAAACATCAGGGATAAGGCCGTCGAGAAGTTTGTACGGAATCACGAACTGGTCAAGAGGTTCGGTGAAATCCAGACTGTTTCTATCGACTCCGAGCAGGGCATCATCGATGTCACCGTTCTTCTCCACGGGGAAATCGCCCCCATTTCTTTCCGCGGGTTCTACTACCTGGATGACGCCCAATCCGGCGCAGACCTTGTAGTCCGAAAAATTACCTGCGAAAGGATCTGGATTAACGAAGCCCTGGATTACTGGCTCGGCGACAGAACCTTAAGATATAACGTGCCTGGACTTGCCGGCGGCATTGCAAAGATCCTGTTTTAATATATTATAGAGCATGTTCACAAGAGCATGCTTTTTTTGAGGCCATTATGGAAAACAAGAAAGAAACAGCAGACAAGCTGAAGGAAAAGATCACCAATCTCCTCCTGGACGTCATTACGGACATTCCGGAATCGCTGTACGAAAAATCCGACGAACAAGCCGTAAAGGTAAGGAAACTGATAACCCAGGCATCCCTGAAGGCTTCCGCCGTCAGTGCCACTCTTTCTGTTCCCGCAGGTCTCACCGGCGTGCTGACATCCATCCCGGACATCGTTGCCGTCTGGCGCATCCAGGCCCAGCTGGTGGCAGATATTGCGGCTACCTACGGAAAGATCGGTCTTCTCAGTCGCGAAGCTATGATCTGGTGTCTGTTCCGCCATAGTGCCGCCTCCCTCATGCGCGACGTGGTTGTCCGTACCGGCAGCCGCCTGGTGGTGCAGAAGCTGTCCCTGACCGCCCTCCAGAAAATTGTACAGAAGATCGGCCTCAAGGTTTCCACCAAGTTCATCGGGCGTGCAGCCCTCCGCGCCATCCCCGCCATCGGAGCCCTGGGTAACGGAGCCTATACCTATTATGATACTACCGAAGTCGGCAAGACTGCAGATTCCTACTTCAAGGCTCTTGCAGACCAACCACCTGCTGTGGAAGAAGCTGAAGTCGTCCAGGAAAAGTAGACGAAAAATCCCCTCATTTTTATAAAAAACAAGCATTTTTAAGAAAACCAGGGCATTACGCCCTGGTTTTTCCCGTTTCAGTACATCCCCAAAGCCCCCGCCCTTGACCCCTCCCCTATTTTTTTCTATCTTTGGGCGCAACTCAAATAAACATCAACTCCATTTGTGGAATAACTATGAAAAACATTACTACCCACAGAAATATTGGTATTTCTGCACACATCGACTCCGGTAAGACCACTCTTACCGAACGTATCCTCTACTACACCAAGCGTATTCACGCTATCCACGAAGTTCGTGGTAAGGACGGCGTCGGTGCCACGATGGACTCCATGGAACTCGAACGCGAACGCGGCATCACCATTCAGTCTGCTGCTACCTTCGCAAGCTGGACCCACACCAAGTCTGGTGAAGCTGACACCATCAACATTATCGATACCCCGGGGCACGTGGACTTCACTATCGAAGTTGAACGTTCTCTCCGTGTGCTTGACGGTGCTATCCTCGTTCTTACCGGCGTGGAAGGCGTTCAGTCTCAGTCTATTACCGTTGACCGTCAGATGAAGCGTTACCACGTACCGCGCGTCGTGTTCGTCAACAAGTGCGACCGTTCCGGTGCAAATCCGCTCCGCGTTGCTGTGATGCTCAAGGAAAAGCTGAACCACAAGCCCTGCGTCATGCAGATTCCTATCGGTCTGGAAGACCAGCTGAAGGGTGTGGTCGACCTCGTCGAAATGAAGGCCTACTACTTCGAAGGCGCCAACGGCGACGACATGATCGAAAAGGAAATTCCGGCTGAACTGGCTGACCAGGCTCAGGAATACCGTGAAAAGCTCGTTGACTGCTGCGCAGACTACAACGACGAAATCATGGAAATGGCTATGGAAGGCAAGTACGGTGTCGACGAAATCGACAAGGCCCTCATCAAGAAGACCATCCGCGAAGCTACCATTTCTCTCGAAGTCACTCCGGTGTTCATGGGTTCCGCTCACAAGAACATTGGTATCCAGAAGCTCCTGGACGGTGTCGTGGACTACCTCCCGAACCCGCAGGAAGTCGAAAACAAGGCTCTCGACCTGAACAACAACGAAGCTGAAGTTATCCTCAAGTCCGAAGACAACGAACCCATGGTTTCCTACGCATTTAAGCTGGTGAACGACCGCTACGGTCAGTTGACCTACATCCGCGTCTACCAGGGTGTGATCAAGAAGGGTGACATGATCACCAACATCTCCACTGGCAAGAAGGTTTCCGTTGGCCGTCTCGTTCGTATGCACGCTGACGAAATGGTGGATATCACCGAAGCTGGTGCAGGCGACATCGTTGCTCTGTTCGGTATTGACTGCGCATCCGGTACTACCTTTACCGATGGCAAGAACAATTACAACATGACCTCCATGCACGTTCCTAACCCGGTTATCGAATTGGTGATCGAAGCTAAGAACCGTGACGACCTGGACAACATGTCCAAGGCTCTGAACCGCTTCACTAAGGAAGACCCCACATTCCAGGTCGAAGTGAACAAGGAATCTGGCGAAACCATCATCAAGGGTATGGGCGAACTTCACCTCGACGTTTACATCGAACGTATGCGTCGTGAATACAAGGTTGACGTTCAGACTGGTGCTCCGCAGGTTGCATACCGCGAAACCATCACTCGCGCTTCCAAGTTCGACTACACCCACAAGAAGCAGACCGGTGGTAGCGGTCAGTACGCTAAGGTCGTCGGTGAAATGCGTCCGATGGCTGTGGAAGGCGACTCCGAAAAGGTTTACAACTTCATCAACTCCGTCGTTGGCGGCCGTATTCCTAAGGAATACATCCCGTCCTGCGATAAGGGCTTCCAGAGCTGCATGGCTGCAGGTTCCTTGATCGGCTTCCCGGTCGTTGGTATCGAAATGGACGTCCAGGATGGTGCATTCCACCCGGTTGACTCTTCTGATATGGCCTTCCAGGTTGCTGCTCGTATGGCTTTCCGCGAAGCTTTCGCTAAGGCTGGCGCTCAGATCCTCGAACCGATCATGAAGGTTGAAATCCAGACCCCGACCGAATTCCAGGGTTCCGTTGTTGGTAACGTTTCTCAGCGTCGTGGTACCATCGCTGGTACTAACGAAGAACTGGGCATGACCACCATCACCGCTGAAGTTCCGCTTTCCGAAATGTTCGGTTATGCAACTGACCTGCGTTCTATGACCCAGGGTAAGGCAGAATTCACCATGGAATTCTGCAAGTACTCTCCGGTTCCGCGCAACATTCAGGAAGAACTCATCAAGAAGTACGGCGACAAGGCTGGCGCACGCGCTTAACCTGACCGCATGGGCTAAGGCTGGATAGAACCTCTCGTAAGCCCATGCTCTCGCAAAAACAAAACGACCGGGTCATACCGGTCGTTTTGTTTTGCTCACGGGGAGACCGCATGGGCTAAGGCAGGATAAAAACTCTCGTAGGCCCATGCTCTCGTAAGCAAAAAAAGACCTCGGTGAAAACCGGGGTCTTTTTGCTCACGATATGACCGCAAACTCGGCGGCATATAGAAGAAGTCCCGCGATCACTCGCGGGACTTTTTTTTGTTTTTCACGTCGTACACAACACAAGGAGACATCCTTTTTACCAAGGGTCTCCATAATAAGGAAAAGAACCCTGCGAGTCTAGCCCGCAGGGTTCAGTGGAATTAGAAGAGAACAAGTGTGCTTCCTACCTAATCTACTCCGCGGTTAGAGGCCGGCATCCCGTCTCGAAAACCAGAATAGGTTGGAAGCACGTTCTTAATATACCTACCAATCACCCCGCAAGGAGATTTTTTCACAAACAGGCTGTTCCCAGAAAAAACATTCCAATATAGAGTATATGTTTTTTCCGAGCCTTTTACCCATAAATAAAGATAATATAAGGATCTTATAGGTAAATTCACATACAAATTAACACAATAACTTGTAAATCCTTAACTTTTTTACCCATAAGTTCGGCACTACACGATTTTTATGGGTAGCATACGAAGTTTCTTTTTAACTGCAATTCTTTTTTGGAGAAAATTTACCTATAAGCCTCCCTTTTACAACTGATTTATAGGTAATTTCTGTCAAGACCTAGCCGTTTTAACTTTCGCTTCCCGCCACAGTTCCTGGAGGCGTTCCGGAGTTTCCTCCTTCATCTCCTTGCCCTCGGCGCGGGCAAGTTCCTCCACGATGCGGAAGCGTTTCTCGAACTTGGAATTGGCCCGTTCCAGCGCAAGTGCGGCATTGAACCCGCAATGACGGGCCACGTTCACCAGGCTGAACAAAATATCGCCGAACTCATCTTCCATGCGGTCCACATTGGGATTTTCCGCAGAGGCCGCTTGCATTTCGGAACGGAATTCGCTAAATTCTTCTACGGCCTTATTGAACACAGGTTCCGCCTCGATCCAGTCAAAGCCCACCTTTGCTGCACGGCGTTGTATTTCCTGGGCACGGGCCAGCGTGGGCATGCTCCGGCTTACTTTATCCATAGCGGACTTCCCCGCCATATCCTGATTATTCTTTTCCGCAGCCTTGATGCGTTCCCAGCGTCGGGTGACCTCGCTTGCGTCGTCCACCTTTGCATCGCCAAAAACATGAGGGTGACGACGGATCATCTTTTCGCAGATTCCCTGCACCACATCGTCAATACTGAAATCGCCAGATTCCTTTGCGACCTGTGAGTGAAATACCACCTGGAAGAGAACGTCTCCCAGTTCTTCCGCCATGTGGACCTTGTCGTTGGCCTGAGCAGCATCGATGTATTCGTGGGATTCTTCGACCAGATACGGGAGCAGGGATTGATGAGTTTGCTTGCGGTCCCAGGGGCAGCCATTTTCCGAGCGGAGAGTGGCCATAATATTCACAAGATCTTGAAAGGAATACTTCATATGCACAAAGATAATTTTTTTGACTTTGATGACGCAAAAATCACAACGCACGAAATAAAAAGAAATGAAGGCAAGGACATTCTTGAAATCCGGGAAGACAAGTTTCCCTTGATGCTTCGTGAATCCAGGCTCAGGCCAAAGCAGCTGTACTACAGGGGAACGCTTCCTCCAGCAGGCTACATCGGGGTCGGCATGGTAGGGACAAGACGCCCCAGCAGTTCCGCACGGGAACTATGCCGCAGGCTAGTCCGTTCCCTGCAGGGCACGAAAGCGGTTGTAGTCTCGGGGCTCGCCCAGGGCATCGACAGCTACTGTCACGAGGCAGCCCTGGATGCAGGAATCCCTACGGTAGCAGTCATCGCCCAAGGTCTGGAGGCACCCCTAAGTGGAGACCGGAAGGTACTGGCCCAGCGGATCATTGACGCAGGCGGTACCATTGTCACGGAGTATCCAGGAGACGCCCCCAGCTATCGTGGGACATTCCCCGCCAGGAACCGCATCATCAGCGGTATGAGTCGGGCCATAGTTCTCGTCCAGAGCAAGACCAAGGGCGGCGCCCTGATTACCGCAGACTATTGCCTCCAGGAGGGAAAGTTGCTGCTGGCAGTTCCCGGGGACTTCGACAGTGAAGTTTCCAGCGGTCCGAACCTTTACCTGGACCAGGGGAAGGCAAGGTCCGTTTTTAGGCCCGAAAGCCTGCCTCTGGTGGCAGGAATTTCCAAAGACCTGTCCTTGGACGGCAAAAGTCCTGCAGGGGCTACAATAAGCCTTTCTGGCCTTACACAGGTCGGGTGCCAGCTCTCCCAGGACGCCACCGAACTTTTCAAACGGTTCAAAGGTTTTAGAAAGACTTTTTCAGAAATTCAAGACGAATGTAACTTTAAGACTGGCAACATTTTAGCTATATTAACGGAACTCGAGATTGCCGGTCTGGTAGAAACTCGGGACAACTTCCAGTTTTATTTTAGCGGGAGCAACTAGATTGAGCAAGCGTCTCTTCATTTCTCTTCTGGTACTGACGTTGGCTACCATTGTGGTAGTTTTCTCTCTGGTATTCGGAAAGAATAGCATTAGACAGCAGCGCAGGCTCACCCGCGAAATCACAAGCTACCAGACCACCATCGACTCGCTCCAAAAGATCATCGACGAAAGGAACGTTACTATCCAAAGACTTAGAAGCGATTCCCTGTATATCGAGGAACAATTGCGAGTCAAGTACGGAATGAGCCGCCAGGGCGAACGAGTCTTTCAATTCATCAAGTAATCCCCACTGCCCACCACCGCAGCGTCCGTTGCGCGGCATTTCTTTAGTTCCTCCCTCCGCTCGGCCTTTGGCCTCACCCGCTTCGCGGAGTCGGTCAGCCCTAAAAAACGCTCGCTCCACTCCCGCTGCTCCCCTTTTTTCCCACATGTCAGGAAAAATCAGGGGCACGTCGATGCCGTTTCCAAAGAACGTCGGGACGTATCTTGAAATATCTTGACGTTCTTTCGGGAAACACAAAAAGGGCTGCGGTAGCGGAGGAACTGGGTATTAGCAAGGAGTGAGTCCGCCGAAGGCGGGTGTAGCGAAGCGGAGCCTCACGACGGCTAATGACCCAGGCCGTAGCGATAGCAGGCTAGCAACCACCACACGTTCTTTCGGGAACAAAACAAGCGCCTGCGATAGCGGAGGAACTGGGTATTAGCAAGGAGTGAGTCCGCCGAAGGCGGGTGTAGCGAAGCGGAGCCTCACAACGGCTAATGACCCAGGCCGTAGCGACAGCAGGCTAGCAACCACCACACGTTCTTTCGGGAACAAAACAAGCGCCTGCGATAGCGGAGGAACTGGGTATTAGCAAGGAGTGAGTCCGCCGAAGGCGGGTGTAGCGAAGCGGAGCCTCACAACGGCTAATGACCCAGGCCGTAGCGATAGCAGGCACCCACACTAAGCCATCTTGCTGGCGTCCGTATGTCCGGTCTTCTCCACCTTCCCTGCGAAATAGCTATAAGCCGCCGGCACAATGAAGAGCGTCATGAAGGTAGCGAACGTGAGGCCACCGGCGATGGCGATGCCCATAGCCATACGGCTAGGCGTGCCCGTGAGGATCAAGGGCACTGCGCCCAATACCGTAGAAAGGCTAGTCATGAGGATTGGGCGGAAGCGGCGTTCCGCCGCCTGCCTAGCCGCTTCCAGCTTAGAACATCCGGTAGCAGCCGCAATCTGGTTTGCAAATTCCACAATCAAAATGCCGTTTTTCGTCACCAAGGCAATCAAAAGAATCAAGGCGATTTCACTGAAGATATTCAAGGTCTGTCCCGTCAGGAACAGGCAAGCCAGCGCACCAGCCAAAGCCAGCGGCACCGTAAAGAAAATCACCAGAGGAGCGCGGAAGCTTTCAAACTGTCCCGCAAGAACCAGGAAGATCAAAGCCAGCGCCAGCAGGAACACAATGTACAAGCCGGAAGAACTTTCCTCGAATTCCTTGGACGCACCACTCAAAGTAGTGCTCACGTTGGGATATTCCTTCAGGAGGCCTTTGGCAATTCGACGCATTTCTTCCACGCCGTCGCCGATGGTCTTTCCCGGGACAAGACCCGCCTGAATTGTCGCAGCGCTAAAGCGGTTATAGCGCGGGAGCGACGGCGACGCAGAACGTTCCGTATAAGTGATAAAGTTGTCA
The DNA here is from genome assembly GCF_003149045.1 of Fibrobacter sp. UWR4. NCBI lineage: Bacteria > Pseudomonadati > Fibrobacterota > Fibrobacteria > Fibrobacterales > Fibrobacteraceae > Fibrobacter > Fibrobacter sp. UWR4. The sequence goes on from NZ_QGDU01000013.1 coordinate 49,506, forward strand.
ACACTCACTGCTTCACCCTTGTTATTCTTCACCGTCAGCAAGGACAAGTTTTGCGGCGTGGCACGGTACTGATAACCTACGGCCCCCACCACATCATATTGGCGGCCGTCCTTGTAGTATTCACCATAACTCATGTCACTAATACTTAACTGCACAGCCTGAGCAATATCATTTACAGACACCCCTTCTTCATTAGCCTTGTCGCGCAAGATCTCGATATGAAGTTCCGGCTTGGTAAACTTCAGATTGGTATTCACCACGCTAAACACCGGACTCTTGCTAGCCTCTTCCATGAACTTGGGCACCAAGGTTCGCAGCACTTCAATAGAACCAGCCTGCAGCACAAACTGTACCGGCAAACCACCACGCTGAGTACTGATGCTCTGAGGTTCAAACACCATCACGCGAAGGTCAGGATATTCGTTACCCAGAATCTGGATGGCGTGAGCAATTTCACTCTGGGGCCGACGAGCCGTCTTGTCGTCATTCAAGGACAGACGAATTCTGGAGTTACCCGCATTCCAGGCGCCAGCCTGCATTTCCTTGTATTCACCACTATCCAAAATGTTCATGACCTCGTCCACAAAAGCATCGGCCATACGCTTGGTGCGGGTAAGGGTCACGCCTTCAGGCATGTTCACGTTCACCATCACGGAGCCGGAATCTTCCGTAGGAGCCATTTCGCTACTCATATTGTTGAAGCAGAAATAAGCAGCCACCAGAAGCCCTGCCACCACCGGGAACAATAGCCAGCGTAACTTCAGGAAGCCACCCAGAAGCACAGAATAAATGCGGTTCAAGCCATTAAAGAAAGGTTCCGTAAAGTTATAGAAGCGCCCTTTCTTCTGCCTGCGCAGGAACTTGGAGCAAAGCATGGGAGAAAGAGTCAAAGCGCACAAAGTGGAAAGGAACACCGTTCCAATCATCACCGCCACGAACTCACGGAACAAGAGGCCCGTGGTACCGCCCAAGGCAAGCACCGGCACAAACACGGACATCAATACCACAGAGGTGGCAATCACGGCAAAGAAGATTTCGTTGGTACCCGCCACAGCAGCCTGCTTCGGGGTCATGCCCTTTTCAATCTTGTCGTAAATGTTTTCCACAATCACAATGGCATCATCCACCACAAGGCCGATGGCAAGCACCATTGCAAGCAAAGTCAAAACGTTAATACTGAATCCGCAAAGGTACAGGACAAAGAAGCTACCGATCACAGCCACCGGCACCACCACCATGGGGATAATGGTTGTACGGCCCTGACGGAGGAAGGCGAAGATAATGGCAGTCACCAGGAGGAATGCAACAAAGATGGTCTCCACCACTTCCTTGATGGATGCGCGAATGTTGATGGAAGTGTCGCGGCCGTAGAGCATATCCACGCCTTCGGGAAGTTCGCGACGGATGTCTTCCACACGCTTGTAGAATTCGTCGGCAATATTCACATGGTTACTGCCGGGCTGAGCCACCAAGGCGCAAGTAATAGTGTTCTTACCGTTACGACGGAAACCCTTACGAGTATCCATGGGTTCGTAATGGATGGTAGCCACATCGGCCACATGAATCACGGTGCCGTCAGCCGCAGTCTTCACAGCGATTCTGCCGAAGGCTTCAGGGTCCGGAATTCGGCCCAAGGTACGGATAGAAAGAGTTGTTTCAGAACCTTCGATGGAACCGGAAGGAAGTTCCAGGTTGCCACGCTTCAGGGCGGCGCTCATTTCGCTTCCGGTAACGCCCATGGCCTGCATTCGGATGGGATCGATCCACAAGCGGACCACCGGCTGCTTTTCGCCCCAGATCATCACTTCGGAAACACCGTTGATGGTCTGCAAGCGTTCCTTCACATGGTTGCGGGCAAGTTCAGAAACTTCCATGGGGTCCAGCTTATCGCTGACCAGGCTGATCATCAAAATGGGGTCGGAGTCGGAGTCGCTCTTGTTGACGGTAGGTTCGTCCACATCGTCGGGCAAGCGGCGGCGCACGCGGCTTACGCGGTCTCGGATATCGTTGGCGGCCGCTTCCAGGTCCATGCCCGTTTCGAATTCCGCACTGATGTAGGAGAAGCCATCGGAACTGGTAGAAGTCAAGGCCTTGATGCCCGGAGCACTATTGATGGAAGATTCAAGAACTTCGGTAACTTCCGCTTCCACCACCGCAGCGTTTGCGCCGGGATAAGAAGTTCGTACCTGAATCAAGGGATAGTCAACATTGGGAAATTCGCGGATACCCAGGTTGCTCATGCCGAAGGCGCCCAGCAACAGGATGACCAAAGCCATCACAGTCATGAGGACCGGGCGACGAACTGAAAGGTTAGCTACACTCATCTTAATTAGTAGGAAGTAGGAAGTTATTAGTAGGAAGCGGTCTACTTTTGTTTAGTCTACTTCGTAATCGGTATTGTTGCGGATTTCACGAATGCGGATAGAACTGCCCTGACGGATGCTGATCAAGCCTGAGGTAATCACCGTATCACCTTCATTCAAGCCGGAAACCACATCCACAGAAATCGGAGTGCGGAGTCCCGTTACCACACGGGTCATCTGGGCCTTGCCTTCCTTGGCAACAAACACATAGGCGCCATCCTTATCCAAAGTCAAAGCTTCTGCAGGAACGGGAATAGACTTCGCATGGCCCGTAGAAAGTTCCACACTCACCTTGGCGTAGCTACCAGCGATCAAATCACCATTCGCATTATCCACCACAACCATAATCTGGCGGGTACGGCTGCTTTCAGAAATAGTGGCATCCAGAGCCTTCACCTTTCCGGCCTTATCAATACCACGTTCCTCATCACGAAGATTGATCATGTCGCCCACTTTCAAATTGGATGCATAACGCTGCGGCAAGGCAAACTTGGCCTTTAACTGCTTGACTTCGCTAAGTGTCGCAATAGAGGTGCCGGTGGTCATCCAGGCGCCTGCAGACACATTCACAAATCCAAGCTTACCGCTAAACGGCGCACGAACTTCAGTCTTTGCAATTTGAGCCTTAATCAGCTCCACACTTGCATCAGCAGATTTCAGGGAAGCTTCAGCCGCTTCAAGGTCAATCTGGGTTGCGGCATTCTTTTCGACCAGGCCCTGGGTACGTTCCATTTTCTGCCTAGCCAGCTGCTGGTTGGATTCAGCCTGTTTCAGCTGAGCTCTCAATTCCGAATCATCGATCTTTGCCAGGAGAGCGCCCTTCTGCACATTGGCCCCATCCTTAGCGTATAAGTTCACCAAGCGTCCGTTCGCGGCAGAGGTCAATTCCACACTGTTCATGGCTTCCAAGGTTGCCATGGTCTGGAAGTTCTTATTGGCTTCATGAGATTGGGCAATATAACCTTCGACAGCAAAAGTCTTGGCACCACGGCCACCAGGTCCGCCCTTGCCAGCACCAGGACCTCCAGGTCCCTTTCCTGTAGGCGCCCCCTTAGCATCATCGCCGCCACATGCGGACAGCGCCAGCACCAGAGCGACAACAATCAATTCAAAAAATCTTTTCATATCCATCCAAGGATAAAAGCGTGAAACAATCCTCATCCAGTTTTTCGACATTTAGATGCCTCAAACAAGATAAGGGTTACAAGGTCATGTGCCCAAACACTCCCTTAGAACTTCACATTTAAAATCAAGCCGCTTCCATCTTCGCTGAATTCCGGAACAAACTGCATTCTTTCCGAAAAAGCCTTCGACGACGTCTTACGGTAAATTCGAACAGCATCCAGCATGGAAATCACTCGATTCAAGACAAGAGCTCCAGCACTAGCCTGAAATACAATGCGACTCACTCGGTAGTGACGCAAACGGCTCTTGTATTCTTCCATATGTTCAGTGGTCTCGGGATTATCGGAGCTACCCCAATCCCATTGAATGCTGGCATCCAATTCTTCGTCAACCTTCTTGCCAGCGCGGATCATGGCCTGGTTATAATCTTCATCCATATCCGGAGAGGAATTCTGACCAGCAACACCACTACGGCTACGATAGTCGCCCACCTTATTCAGCATGGATGTTTTCTTACTGCTAGTCGTAAGTCCTGCATGTCGAACAGCGTAGTCGTGAGCAGAAGTAATATAGCGTTCACCAATAAAATAGGAACCGATGGTGGAAACCCAAAGAGCCACATCAGCCCACACAAAAGGACGGACCAGGCCCTTTTCCTCCAAGTACAGTTCACCCATACCAGGAAGCAATGCAGATGCGCCTACCGCAAGAGCCAAGCTCTTGTCACGGTTCTTGCTTACCGTTTCATCAACGGAAATCACCACCTGGGAAAAGGCGGAGACTGCAGCAAGTAATAGGACGCAAAGAAGCTTCATTAGAATCCCCAGCTAGCCTGAACGTTCACGCCAAAGCCGCCGAACAACTGGAGGCCACTATCGAAGTGCAGACGGTCATACCAGGACAAATCTTCCTGATACAAGGTCTTATTGAAAGAACTTGCAGAAAGAGCAGCGTCTACAGCGGAAACAATATGGTTCAGGATCAAACCGCCAAAGAACCAAGCCTGCATGTCGGCATAATCATTTGCCTTGCTACGGATAGAACGGTACTTTTTCATGTTGTCAGATGCACCCAGCACTTCCGTTGCGGATTCAGGATTTTCCAGACCGAGATTCGTTGCCACAGCTTCGTCAGTCACATCGTCCCAACCCAGCACATAGGCCTTGTCGGCAATCTGCTGATAAACAGCGGATGCATCATCAAATCCATCCACTTGTTCAATTTCTTCACCAAGGCTTACCGGAGTGGTTACGAAATCACTCTTGAACTGACCGTCATTGGTGTAAAGCTTATCCCTGTTATAGCAACCGCGATCGGAGGCATTGTTATAGATACCGTCGCAGAAGGATTCTCGTGTACCAAGGTAACGTCTACGGAATTCAGTTTCGTAGTTTACGGCATCCTGGTCGTAGAGGTCTCGCATCTTACGTTCATAGCGACCGATAGAATAATGCTTCTTGGCAAACTTTTTATAGTCCCGAACCTGGTCATTATACTTGTATACGGAGTAATAGTACCAGCCACTCCAAAGGGCAGCTTCCAAAGCCAGGTAGACACCACCACGAACATAATTGAAGCTGGAACCGCCCACATACATCTGACCGGAACCAGGAATGATGAGGGACATGAACATGGCCTTACGGGGGCTTCTGTACTTACCCCTCATCTCATCAATGCCGTTCACCTTGGAAACCTTCACCGGACCAAGAAGGTCACGACGGCTCATGGAACTGCTGGAAGGCGCATCAGACACAGAACTACTGGACATTGCTGCGGCGATAGAATCTGCCTTAGCCTTTTCGGCAGCGGCAACGGAATCGGCAATCATCTGGGCAACTGCGGCGGAGTCGCGAGCAATCGCTTCCAGATCATCACGAATACGGGCGGAATCTGCGTATGCCTGAATGGCACGAGCATAGGCTTCATTTGCATCAATGTTCTTGTTTTCTGCAGCAGCGGCGGCAGCGTCATCGGCAGCCTTAGCACTATCGGAGTTCATGGCGGCCTGGGTTGCCATTTCCATGTTCCTGCGCTTTTCTTCGGCAGCTTCCCTGGCTAGGCGTTCCGCTTCGGCATCGGCGGCGGCCTGTTCTGCAGCAGCCTTTTCAGCGGCTGCTTTCTCGGCAGCCATTCGATCTGCTTCAGCCTTTTCTTCGGCAGCTTTCTTCTCGGCGGCGGCCATTTCTTCGGCAGCCTTCACAGAATCGGCTTTGGCCTGTTCAGCAGCAGTTTCCTCCGCTTCAAATTCAGCAAAAAGGTCTCTCGGCTGAGCAAAGGACGTAGAAACAAACATTCCGGCCACCAGGGCCATTACACTAACGAATGTAAACTTGCGCATACCATAAAAATAGAAAATTTGATGTGACGACGCATTGCAAATATAAGCGAAGCGCGATATTTGCAGGGGTGGGAGTCCAGAGGGCGGGGAACAGCCCCGCCCTTTGCATCTATAAAAAGAACCGCCCCCGTTAGGGAGCGGTTCATAAGCTTTTAGCTGAAAGGTTAGTTAGCTAAAGGACGGACAATTAAGCCTGTTCCTTAGTCACCCAAACCTTGACCTGAGCTTCAACGTCGCCGAAGACCTTGATGGTAACGGTGTAGACGCCAACCTGCTTGATGGGTTCAGCCAGTTCAACCTGAGCGCGAGTGATCTTGACACCCTGCTTGGTGATTGCTTCAGCGATGTCGGATGCGGATACAGAACCGTACAGACGTTCGCCTTCAACAACGCGGCGTTCCATGTTCACAGAAATCTGAGAAAGCTTAGCAGCTACGTCGCCAGCAGCTGCCAGTTCCTTCTGGAAAGCAGCCTCAACAGCAGCGCGGTTGTTTTCGATTTCAGCGATAGCTTCCTTGGTAGCGCGGACAGCGAGCTTGCGAGGGAAGAGGTAGTTATTTGCATAACCATTCTTAACCTTCACAACGTCGAGCATCTTACCGAGGTGAGGTACGTTAGCCTTAAGAATAATTTCCATAGTCTAGTTCCTCCTTATTAGCGCATGCTGTCAGAGACAAACGGAAGGATAGCCATCTGACGAGCACGCTTGATAGCTTCGTTCAGCATACGCTGATACTTAGCGGAGGTGCCAGAAATACGGCGAGGAATGATCTTGCCACGTTCAGAGATGAAGCGACGAAGAGTCTTTTCGTCCTTGTAGTCAATGAACTGAACATTGTTTTCGGTGAACCAGCAAGTCTTCTTGCGACGAATACGGGTTGCCTGCTTCTTATCTTCAAAAGCCATTATTCAGCCTCCCCTTCTTCTGCGTCAACCGGAACGATTTCTTCGGTAGACTGAGCCATGTCTGCATTGTAAACGATTTCGGTCATCGGATAATCAGCGAGGGTCATCCAACGGAGAACGTTTTCATTGAGCTTGAGAGCTGCTTCCATAGCGGCAACAGTTGCAACTTCTGCCTTGTAGTAGAAGATCACATAGAAGCCGTGCTGGCGCTTGTTGATAGAATAAGCGAGCTTGCGCTTGCCCCAATCGTCACGACGAACAATTTCGCCGCCCTTAGTGATTGCAGCGGCGATGGTCTCGATTTCAGCCTTGATGGCGTCGTCAGAGATCATAGCGTCGATGATCACCATAGTTTCATACTGTCTCATAGTGAGATCCCTTTGGTCTTTCGCCCAGGATACCAACATTGGCCCCGGGAGGGTTCCGATAAAATCGGTGCACCAAATATAGAAAAAAGGGATAAAATGTCAAACTAGGGAGGGCAGTCGCCCCTTAAATTCCCAGCTGGAAGCCCAAAAATCCAAAAGTGGCCCATTCACTGACCCCTCGATTGAAGAACCTCTGGGTACCAATTTCCACGGAAATCCAGGTAGAACGGAGATTTTTCCTAGCCCAGGGCCAAACTTCCTGCAAATTGAGGGCCGCACCGGGGGTCAAGGTCAACTGGACCGCGCGGGCAAAATTGTACTCCAGAAGAACACTTCCCGTAAATCCCCACAATTCATTTAGACGATAGCCAAGACCAGTACCGACACCTAGGGAGAATCCATCCAGGGAAAACATTTTCTCGCAGGCTCCACGGGAAGTGTTTTCATCCATGGTATCCGCAGGGGCCCAGGATACAGCCCATCCTCCTTCCCGAAGGGAATTCTTGTGAGTCCGCACCTGGTCTCTAAATTCTTCAATGCTGGTATTCTCAAGACCAAAAATCGGTTCCACGTACATATCCAGCGATTCAAGGACTTTGTGAAGCCTCAAATTCAGACGATAACGCTGGTACATGATCATTACATCGGAATCTAGATCGCCCCCCAGGAATCGGACATCCACCCCCGCACTTATGGTAGGCGTATAAAAATATTCCAGCTGACCCTGCCAGTGTCCCATACAATCGCAGTCATCCGTGGGATTATAAATACCGGCACCAATCCCGATGGATAACCCTTTGCCCGTGTAGGCTGTTTGTCGCGGGAGGGGGATGTTCTTATTACCGTCCGTTCCCTGCAACAAGGAATCCGTCGCTACATCGGAAGCGAAGGAGAAAATTGCAGAAAACAAAATAAACAGCAGTACAGGCACACCCTAATTATAATAAAAACAGAACGATACCTTAATCAGCCTCGCCTTCATTATCCCGAGCAAAGCATTCGCTTACTTTTTTTCTGTAAGCTTCGGAAGTGTCGGAAGGAGGCAGGTATTTCATGGCACGTCCCACGATGGCTAAAGCCCGAGGGACAGCCGGCCCGGCATTTCCTATTTCAAGATAACGCTTGGTGCCTTTCTGAAAATCATAATAAGTCACTTCGAAAATGCCACCATCCAAAATGACATAGTCTATTTCTTCTTGCTGGTAATCATTGACGGATTGAATCAGCGAAGGCAACTGCTTGACGGAAGCAGAGTCCATCAATTCCCAGTGGCAGGAGCCCTTGGAGTTTTCATCAAAACCGCAGGGAGCCGTCATACGGCAAACAAAAGTGGAATCATCTCTTTTTTGTACAACCGTTTTGCTTGCGTCTCGACGCCACGCATCTGAACTTTCAATGACAAGCTCATAATCAAGCCCACGATTTTTCTCCAGCATTTCCGAAGGCAGTTTGCTATCGACAATGCTGCCAAAGGGAGTTGCATAGGAACCTAGCCAGCCATCCTCCACCATATAAGCGACAGAAGAAACAACCATAAATACGGGGCAAAAGATTAGACAGAATTTTTTACCCAACTTAAGGAAATAGACCAGCAGGCTAAACAGCAAAAAGGGACCGCCCACTTCCAGCAAATATTCGTAAGAGAAATTGAAGAAGTCAAATAAAACATGTCGAAAAAGAATGGACGAAAGGAGCATACCCCACAAAACGAACCACAAAATTTTCAGCGGTTTATTTTTGGCAATCCTAAAATAATAAGCAAGAACAACGCCGTTCATCACAGGCAAAAAGAACAGTATTAGGTCATAGTCCAGAACAGAAAACAGAATCGTTCCCAGAACGAGTCCAACAATGGCAAGCCAGTGATTTGCACTTTTCATCTTGAAGGTTCGTCCCGCCATTCCAAAGGACAAGTACAGAGGAACAAATAAAGGAACATCGTTCAAGATAATTACAACGGGAGCATTTACAATACACTGCACAGCGGCTGCAACTAAAGGCAGAGACCAAAGAGTTAGCCACAAGGGCTTGTAACGGACCGACTTTTGATACAGCGCAGCAAAGAGCATTCCCAGCAAGCAAGGGAACGCCAACGTCAATAGTATTATAAGGATAGTTTCTATATCAAAACGGAAATAAATAAGCATTCCCCACCCCGTTTTCATTCCCTAGCGCATTTTTTCAATTGGTTGAACATTCTTTCGATGGCGAGGGCATCATGCACATGGGAGCCATCGGCGTTGCAGAAAACCAGCCGACGACGAATCGCCTTCTGAAAATCGTCCAGAATGATATTCGTGCAATAGCCATCCAAGATTTCATCTGCGGAAAATTCTTGTCTATAAGAAGCAATGGCCTTTTTCAACTTGATTGCCACCGATGTTTTTGATTCATCCAATAGCGTCCAATCCGTAGATTTTTCAGTGACAAAATGGCAATAGACGGAGTCGCCCTTCCCACGAATCTTAAAGGGACCAGGTTGAATGGGCATACCTTCTTCATCCATAAAAGCACCTACATCCGCAAGGTAAATCTCAAAATCAAAACCTTCCGATTTCGTCAAGGCCGTTTGATCCAACTCTTCGTCTTCAATAGACGCAAAGGGCCACATCACGCCCAAATACATAACGGACCAGACGTTAATCACGGACGCAACAACCATCACAGGAATAAGCAGCCATTGCCACTTTTTTCGCGGGTTATATTTTCGTCCCAACAAAGAACAAAAGAGATACAAAACCACAGCAAAAAAGAGAGAAACGATCATCCCCCAAAAGGAGCCCCAATGATCCAAATCAAATTCACAGGCTCTGGTCAGCATAATGTTTACACCCATTAAAACAACCATCGTAGTTGCAATCCAAAGGGTAAGCCACAAAAGCTTAAACCGTGCCTTTGAATGCAAGGCTGAAAACAAGAAACCTAGCAGACAAGGAATCGAAACAACCAAACTAAGCAGCAGGACAAAAATCCCGTCGCTGAGATTGCTAAATAAGGAAAAGAAACTCCAGAAAAAATTATACATACTTAACCTCTAATCATCCTCAATATACACAAAAGCCCTCGGGAGTAACCCGAGGGTGATTGTAAAATAAAGAGTACAGCCGACCCTGACCTACGTCAGGGGACAACTAGTAAGTACCCAGGAGTTCGCGGACCTTGTCCATCATGGCCTTGGACTTGACGCGAGCTTTTTCCTTACCGTAGGCGAGAATCTTGTCGATTTCTTCGGTGTGGGCCAGAAGGTCGAAGTACTTTTCGCGGGCGGCGCCCAGGTGTTCTTCAAGAACGTTCTGCAGTTCCTGCTTGGCGTGTCCCCAGCCCATGCCACCTGCGCGGTAGCGGGCGGCCAGAGCTTCGGTCTGTTCCGGCGTTGCGAACAGCTTGTACAGCTTGAACACGTTGCAGGTATCCGGATCCTTAGGTTCTTCGATGCCCTGGGAGTTGGTCACGATCTTACCCAAGCGCTTCTTGAGAGCCTTGGAATCCAGGAAGATGTCGATGTAGTTGTCGTAGGACTTACTCATCTTGCGGCCATCCAAGCCCGGGATCACGCCGGTGGATTCCTGGAAAACCGGTTCAGGAACGGTGAAAACGTCTTCGCCAAAATGCTTGTTGAACTTGATGGCGATATCACGGGCAAATTCCACGTGCTGCTTCTGGTCCTTACCGACGGGAACGATGTCTGCGTTGAACATCAGGATGTCGGCATCCATGAGGCAGGGGTAGCAGTAAAGACCCATGTTCACATTTGCATCCACGTCTTCGCCGGCGGCTTCGTTCTTTGCCACCTTGTCCTTATAGGCGTGGGCGCGATTCATGAAGCCCTTGGGGGTAAAACAGCTGAGAGCCCAGCTAAGTTCGAAGATTTCAGGAATGTCGCTCTGCTTGTAGAACAGTGTTTCTTCCGGATTCAGGCCCAGAGCCAGCCAAGTGGCTGCCACCTTGTAGATGTTGTCGCGCATTTCGGCACCGTTCTGCACGGTGGTCAGAGCGTGATAGTCTGCAATGAAGTAGACTGCATCGTAGGTCTTGGTGAGTTCAAGAGCCGGGCGGATAGCGCCCACATAGTTGCCGAGGTGCGGAGTGCCCGTCGGCTTGATACCGGTAAGAGAAATCTTTTTCATGGGTTCAAATTTAATAAAAAAAGTCGACACAACATAAAGCTGTGACGACCTTTTCTCTCTCGTAATGAAGGTTTAAGGATGAATTTTAGCCGTAAAGAAAACCAAGAACCACGGCAATAACCGAGAATGCTACGATCTGCTTTACAATGAATACTTCGTGAGATTTCATTTTAGCTACCTTCCTCATTGAGGGTTTCAACCATTTGTTCTTAAAATACCTTGCTTATTCGTCCCGAGGTACTTTGTAAGAAGTAAAACGCAATCTTTCCGTTGAGAATTGTTGAGAATGTGACACAGGTCATAACATTTTCGTTTTTTCTATATATATGGGCGTTATGGCAAACATCGGATACAGTTTACTGCTCGTTTTAGCAGCTTTTATCTGGGGAACCACCTTCGTAGCCCAGGCCGAAGGCAATAGCGCAGGTCCCTTCGTCTTTACTTTCGCCCGAAATTTTATTGCCGCTTTCCTGCTGTTCGGACTGGCAAAAATCCTTGACGCCGCAGGGAAAAGTCCCCGAAAACCACGAAACGCCATAGAACGTAAACAGCTCTGGAAGGCAGGTATCCTTTGCGGCATCGCCCTAGCTTTTGGAACGAATTTTCAGCAGTTAGGCCTGTATTTAGGATGTTCCGCAGGAAAGTCGGGATTTTTAACCACCTGCTACATTATCCTTGTGCCTATCCTCAGCATCTTTATGGGAAAGAAGATTCCCAGGAAAATCTGGTTTTGCGTGGGACTGACTTTAGCGGGACTTTACCTATTGTGCATTAAGGAAGGTTTCAGCGTACAGGCTTCCGACGGAGTGCTGTTGCTCTGCGCACTTTCCTTTGCTATCCAAATCCTGATTGTGGACAAGTACGGAACGGAAGTGGACAACATCCGCCTTTCGGCCATCCAGTGCCTGGTGGCCTGCGCTATGAGTTCCATCCCCATGGTCTTTGTGGATATGAAGGTTTCTATTGCGGGTTTGACGAACGCAATTGAAATTTACACTCACTGGAACGCCTGGATTCCGCTTCTCTATGCGGCGATTCTTTCCAGCGGGGTGGCATTCACCCTGCAGATTGTGGCCCAGAATAAGATAAGACCCACGGTAGCATCCCTACTCATGAGCCTTGAATCTGTATTTGCGGTCCTTGGCGGATGGGCGGTTCTGAACGAACGGCTTACCCTCCAGGAAGGTATTGGCTGCCTGCTAATGTTTATCGCAGTCATCCTCGCCCAGGTAAAGCTGGGCAAGGAATAATCCCTAGCCTACTTGGCGAGCTTCCTCTTGATGAGAAAGAGGCCTCCTGCGGTGAAAGCGGCACCCACCAGCAGGGAGAGAACTGCGCTACGGCTAAAGCCTGCGATAATGTAAGTCACGAAAGACACGCTTGCAACATACAGAACGTAGGGCAGCTGGGTATTGACATGATTGACATGTTCGCATTGTGCGCCAGCGCTTGCCATGATGGTCGTATCCGAAATGGGAGAGCAGTGGTCACCGCAAACGGCACCAGCCATACAGGCAGAAATGGAGATAATCATGAGGTTATAGTCCACACCACTGAAAGCGGCCACCACGATGGGGATGAGAATACCGAAAGTACCCCAGGACGTACCCGTTGCAAAAGCCAGGAAGGCGGCAATCACGAAGATAATGGCCGGCATGAAGTTCATGAATCCAGCAGCACCACCGCTGACCACCCCAGCCACGAATTCCTTAGCACCGAGAGTATCGGTAACGCCCTTCAGAGTCCAGGCAAGGGAAAGAATCAGGATTGCAGGCACCATGGCCTTGAATCCGGAGGGAAGACATTCCATGCACTTGCCAAAACGAAGGACCCCGCGGGACACATAAAGTACGAGCGTCAACAATAATGCGGCAAAGGATCCAATGACAAGACCTACAGAAGCATTGCTGTTGGCAAATGCATCTACAAAGCCCTTGGCATCTGCGCCACTTGCAAAGAAACCACCGGTGTAAATCATGCCAATGGTGCAGAACACAATCAAAAGAACAATGGGAAGAACCAGATCGATTACCTTTCCGCGGCCTTCAGGGATATGGACTTCGTCCATCTTGGACTGGATCATTTCTTCGGCAGATTCATAATTTTTCATGGGACCGAAATCAATCTTCCAGAACACCACCAGGAAAATGGCAAGGAGGGTAAATAAAGCGTAGAAATTGAAGGGAATAGCCTTCACGAAAAGTCCAAGGCCATCCTCCCCTTCTACGAATCCGGAAACCGCAGCGGCCCAGGAACTGATGGGAGCAATAATGCAAATGGGTGCTGCAGTAGAGTCGATCAGATAAGCCAATTTTTCATGACTGACCTTATACTTGTCCGTAATGGGACGCATGACACTACCCACCGTAAGGCAGTTGAAATAGTCATCGATAAAGATCAGGATTCCCAGGCAAATCGTTGCAATTTGAGCGCCAGTCTTTGACTTGATACGCTTTTTGGCCCATTCGCCGAAAGCGGCAGATCCACCCACACGATTCATGAGGGCGACCATGGTTCCAAGAATCACGAGGAATACAAGAATACCCACATTCCACGGGTCAGACACCTTGGCGATCAGCCCGTCCTTGAAAATGGCATCCAGGAAACTGCCAAAACTTCCTTGGCAAATAAAGAAGGCCCCAATGACCACACCTGCGAAAAGGGAGGAATAAACTTCCTTGGTAATAAGAGCCAGGGCAATTGCCACAATGGGCGGCACCAGAGCCCAGAAAGATCCTGTTGCGAAAATCCACTGATCCATGCTATTTCTCCTTTTCCAGACTTACCAGAGGATTCTTGACCCCTTCCTCTTCCAGTTTTTCCAGGACAGCAATGGCATAATCCAAAGCTTCCAGAGAGCTGGAGCTGGCATACACCTTCAAATCGTTGAGTGCCATTACGGCTCTCACGTTATTCATTGTTTTTTGCGACATGATGAACCTCACAGATGAGATGGCTTTGTCTTGTTGTCCACAATCTAATAAAAAACTTCGGTTACGGACGTATACAAAATGGTTCCTGTGGAAAACATTTTGTGCACATCGGGCATATCCCTTCAGAGCATTTTCAAGATAATTTTTAGACAACAAAAAAACAAGGACGGGTTTATGACAATCAAAAAGTTCATCACAGGCGCTATGATCGCCTCCGGTTTCGCAACTTCCCTGTTTGCAGCAACCGCTTATCAAAATCAGGTTGGCTTCCTGACCAACGGACAGAAGCAAATGGCTGTTATCGGAGCCGAAGGAAAGGACATCCAGTTCAAGGACGAAACCGGCAAGGTTGCCTTGACCGTTACCGCCCCCAAGGCAGAAACATGGGTTCCTGCAGGAGACACCGCAGCATCCCTGGTGGATTTCTCCGAACTGAAGACCGCCGGTACTTACCAGGCTTACGTCGGTGACGAAAAGATTGGCCACCCCATCAAAGTTGCCGATGACGCTCTTGAAGCCGCAGCAAAGGCTTCCTTGAAGTTCTTCTACTACCAGCGCGCATCCATGGAACTGACCGAAGAATATGCAGGTCAGTGGGCTCGCGAAGCAGGTCACCCGGATACCGCAGTGGCCTACCACAAGTCTACCGGTCACGACAGAATGGTGGAACCCAAGATTGCAAGTCCCAAGGGCTGGTACGACGCAGGTGACTACGGCAAGTATGTTGTGAACTCCGGCATTACCACCTATACCCTCCTCCAGCTTTACCAGCACAACAAGGAATACTTCAAGAAGACTTCCCTGAACATTCCTGAAAGCAAGAATGACATTCCTGACCTTCTTGACGAAATCAAGTGGAACCTGGATTGGATGCTCACCATGCAGGATACCGACGGTGGCGTCTTCCACAAGCTCACCACCCTGAAGTTCGTTGGCACCGTTACCCCGCTGAAGGCCTCCTCCACTCAGCGTTACGTTATCGGCAAGGCAGAAGAAGCAACCTTGAACTTCGCCGCAGTCATGGCTCTGGCTTCCGAAATCTACAAGCCCTACGATCCGGAATTTTCCCAGAAGGCAATTGACGCCGCTCAGCGTGCCTATATGTGGGCCGATGAACACACCGGTGAAGTTTTCGAACAGCCCAGTGACGTAGGCACCGGTTCCTACACAGGTTCCAAGCCTGCAACCACCCGTTTCTGGGCCCAGGCAGAAATTTTCCGTGTCAGTGGCGACTCCACCTTCGCTGAAAAGCTGAAGAGAAACACCATCCGCACCGCAAATACCCGAATTCCTAGCTGGCAGGACCAGTACATGCTGGCAGTATTCACCATCGCTACCAACCCCAACATTTTTGACGCAAACCAGGTTGACTCCGCAAGAACCCTGATCATCAACAACGCCGACAAGTTCGTTGCCTCCCTGAATAACAACGGTTACGGCATCGCCCTGGACAAGGGTGACTTCAACTGGGGTTCCAACGGCATCGCATCCAACAAGGCTATGATCCTGGTTCACGCCTACATCCTGACCAAGGAAGAAAAGTACCTGAACGCAGCAAACGGCATCGTGGACTACGTCCTGGGCCGCAACCCGGTCGACAAATCCTACCTGACCGGCTACGGTGTAAATCCCACCATGAACCCCCATCATCGTCCTAGCCAGTCCGACAGCATCGAAGCTCCGGTTCCCGGCATGGTGGCAGGTGGAGCAAACTCTACCGCAACCGACTGCGCAAAGACCTTCATCGACAAGAACGCCGTAGCAAAGTCCTACTATGACAACTCCTGCAGCTATGCTACCAACGAAGTTGCCATCAACTGGAACGCTCCTTTCGCCTATGCCATCAACAGCCTCCAGGCAATCGCAGCAACAAATTCTTCCTACGACGTTAACGAGAAGCCTCTGGCTAATTACGAACTGACTCCCATTGCCAAGAAGCGCGCCTTCCGCGCAGCACCCGTCGACAACCAGCGCCTGATTGTCCGCGGCAACAAGGTTCAGCTTGAATTCACCAAGAACGGTGTGAAGAGCTACCTGAATGTAAACGGCAAGCGCGTTCGCTAATCTAGACAAAAAGTCTTTCATAACCCTCCACTAAAAAACAGCATCCCATCTCCCGGGGTGCTGTTTTCTTTATATGCGCGTCAGAAAGAAAATGTTCGTGTTTTTACGGAAGCACAGGAGGAACATCCCCTGCGTTGGGAATAAACCTGAGAGTCTTCCCCGGGAATAGCTTTTTCCAGAATTCCTCGGAATCCTTATCCTGCTGGAGGGCCATACGACGGAGGGCATCGTCCCGAGAGAAATTGCGGTTTTCCATCAGGCGCTTCAGGCGAACTTCTGCGGGGGCGGTAACCACCCAGATTTCGTCCAGAAGATTTACCATGTCGGGCACATTTTCGAACAGGGCAGCCTCTACGAATTCGGGATTTTCCCTCTGGACATAAGCCGTAAGGACCGGATAGATCATGGATTCCAGTTTAACTCGTGCGCTTGCATCCCTAAAGATCAAATCCGCGAAGAATTTACGGTCCACGCCCGATTCCGTCAGGGCTTCAGGACCAAACTCACGGGCGATACTCTCCCGCAGTTCCTGATTGTCACCATACAGCTGGTGGACCGCAAGATCGGCGTCAATGACGCTTATCCCACGCCCCCGCAGGATTTGCCCCACGAAGGATTTACCCGCACCAATCTGTCCCGTAATTCCAATCATCCAAACTCCGGTTTACTTTCCCAGGGCGATCATGCAAAGACCCGTAATGATACCAAACAGTGCAACCCACTTCAGCGGGCTCTTGCGTTCCTTGAAGAATAGCAATCCAGCGACAAAACTGATCAGCACGCTGGAACGTCTGAATACCGTCACCAGAGAAATCAGGGCGTCCTTGTCGCTTACAGACAGGAAATAACAGCGGTCGGCCACAAGAAGCAGCACCGCCACCAGCACAAAACTCCAGCGGAACTGGAAGGGCGTCGTCGTTTTACGTTTGGGGAACCAAGTGATGGCGCAAACCGCAAACTGCCAAAGGGTCATATAGATGGCGAACCAGACTTGTACCGTCAGGGGTTCGAAATTCATGCGCTGCAGGATAAATTTGTCATAAATACCACTGCAGGAGGCAAGAATGGTCCCTAGCACCATGCAAATCACCCAGCCGTTGCTGAAAAAATGGCCCATTTCCTTGCGTCCAGCCATGCTCAGGCAAACGTAACTGCAAATACACACTGCAACACCCGCCCACTGCAAGGCAAAGGGACGTTCCCCCATGAAGGTGACCGCGATAAAGATGGTGAATACAGGCGCCAACGCACGTATGGTAGTCGCAATGGACAAAGGCAGGTGTGCCAAGGCATTGTATGTTAAAATCCAGCTACCGCCCACAATGGCAGCCTTGCCTATAAGGTAAACATGACTCTGGAGAGGTAGAGACTCGCAATGCCCCGTAAGCAGTACAGGAAGCATCAACAAGGCGTAAAAGGCGCTACAGAGGAACAAAACCGGGCGTACGGCGTTACCCTGTACGGACTTTTTTTTCGCCAAATCGTAACAACCCAAAAAAAAGGCAGAAGCAAGTGCTAAAATTAACCATGACATAGCGCACACAATTTAGAAATCCCACTTGCAAAGCCCAAGGTTTAATGTATCTTTAAGCCAAAACTCAACATAAGGAGCCCAACATGGGTATCAAAGGTAAAGCAACATCCCTTCTCGAAGAATTCAAGGCCTTCGCATTCAAGGGCAATATCGTCGACATGGCTATCGGTGTCATCATCGGTGGTGCATTCGGTAAGATCGTAACCTCTTTCGTCAACGACATCGTGATGCCGGGCGTTACCGCCATCATCGCTATGGGCGGTGGCAAGGACGCAGGTGCCGGCCTCAAGGAACTGGTTTACACCACCGAAGCTGGCGTTGCTATTCCTTACGGCAACTTCATCGGCGGCATCGTTGACTTCCTCATCGTTGCAATCGTTGTCTTCCTCGTCATGAAGAAGTTCCTCGGCTTCATGCAGAATATGCGCAAGGCAGAAGAAGCTCCGGCAGAACCTCCTGCACCGCCGGCACCTCCTGAACCGTCTGCAGAAGAAAAGCTCCTCACCGAAATCCGCGACCTTCTTAAGAAGTAATTGGATTTTCACGAGTTTCTCGCAAAACTTTAAAAAGTCCGTGGCATACGCCGCGGACTTTTTTGCATTCTCTAGAATATTTAGCCCTAATCCATTCGAGGAGGTGCTTCAGCACCCCTCGAACATAAAAGGAGATTGCCGAACAGGCAAAGCCTGTGATAGCAGGCTACTTTTATGGGGGAGTCCAGAGGGGGCTTCGCCCCCTTTGCAGCCTTACATTTTTTGACGCCACCCGATAGAACTTTTAAACACCTTCATTCGAGGAGGTGCTTCAGCACCCCTCGAACATAAAAGGAGATTGCCGAACAGGCAAAGCCTGTGATAGCAGGCTACTTTTATGGGGGTGTCCAGAGGGGGCTTCGCCCCCTTTGCATCTTCATACATCTTGACGGCTACCTGAGTTGAACATCCTCATGTTAAGGGTGTCTGAGGGACTACAGTCCCTCAGTTGAAAAGACAAGGTAAAACAAGTGCCTCGCACTTGTGAAGCCGCAGTATTTTCAACCGGGGTTCCAAGGGGTGGAACCCCTTTGCATCTATTTCAAAATTATTTCAGCATCCGCCATAAAGGGCAGATCTTCCTTCTGAGGAGTTGCAATCACCACCTGACACTGCTTTTCGCGGATAAGGGCCGCCACAGCATCTCGACGATTTACGTCCAGCTCGGCAAAAATATCGTCCAGCAGCAAAATAGGCTTTTCCACATAGCGGGTCGCAACATCCACAGCAGCAAAGCGCATGGCAACCGCGGCGGAACGGCACTGCCCCTGAGACCCTACGGAACGCATCTCGTATCCACCGATACACAGGGCCAAATCGTCCTTATGGGGGCCAGACATGGTCATGCCCTGCATTTTTTCCACAAATTCAAGACCTTCCAGCTTTCTCTGGAAGGCAACCCGAAGGACTTCCTCATCCACAGCGCTTTCCGCAGAATAGGCGCCACTCACGTCGGCAGCAATAGCCACCTCGCCACTTCCTGCAGCCGCTTCGTCCAGGCCATCGTCATCCAAGAACTCAGCACCATCCATCGCGTCCAATTCCTTCAGGATGGAACTTTTATAGGCGCAGGTAATTTCGTCCACCCCGCCCGAAAGTTTACGGTAGTAGCTGGTGATGATGGGAGAAATTTCCCGAGAGAGGTTCAATCGGGCTGCCCACAGTTTGGCCCCCTGTTCCACCAGCTGTATGGTCAGAACCTTGAACAGTTCCTCACCGCCAACAGCGTTCCCCTCTTTCTTGTACTGACGCAACCACTGGTTGCGCTGCTGGAGGACACGCTTGTAACGCCTTAATACGGAAGCATTCGCAGGAGAACGGAAACAGAGGATTTCATCCAGCCAGTGGCGGCGAACTTCGGGAGCACCTCTCAGAAGTTCAATATCCGATGGCTGCATTATGACAGCGGGGCAGTTCCCGAAAAATGCGGAAGCGGACTTCAGGTTTTCCCCATTTTCACGAACGTCATTGCCACGACGATGCACCCTGATGGCACGGCTCCTCTGGCGATCGCCATCGGAAAACGCCCCACGCAGGATCAGTTCATCCGCCTTCCAGCGGATCAGTTCCTTCAGGTCCTTGGCACGGAAGGAAAACCCCTGAGATAGCAAGTAGATTCCTTCCAGCAGGGACGTTTTGCCACAGCCATTAGGACCATATACCACCGTAATGCCTGGCCCAAACTCCTGTTCGAACCCGGTTAAACTGCGGAGGCCATCTATATAGACACTTTCTATCACGAGGTCACGCTAAGGAATGTTCCCGCGAAGGCCAAAGCTCAGCGGAGTCCAGAGACCAGCCTCGGATTCATAAATCAAGGCGTAGTTCACGTCGAACGGATACTTCTTCTTCCCAATGCGGATTTCAAACTTGTAGCCCGCACCTACGGTGAAGTTCAAGTCATCCATACCCACACGCAATGTGCCATTGGGAATGAGTTCACTTTCAAAACCTACACGTCCCGTCCATACGTGACGATCCGGATCAAATGCCAAAAGGGTGTCTGCCACCTGATAGTCAATTGCCTCCATCCAGGCAAACACAGGTTTTCCCATAATGCGAGTACGATAGCCAAGACCAATCTGCAGTACCTTGGGGCGAATACCATCCGTACTTGCTACGGAGTTATCTGTACTAGTATTCTTGGACCATTTCGCAGAAAGATTTTCACTAAAGCTCAGATTGCGGATGACCACGGAGGTAGACCACTTTTCATTCCACTGTCTAAGCCAGCTCAAGTTGATGGTTACCGGGCTGCGATAATCGTCCACCAGTTCCACGCCATCGAAGTATTCCGCAATATCCATGTTGTCATAACTCATGGAGAGGGACATGCCAAAAGCATCACGACGGGTTGCACGATAGGCAAAGCCCAAGTACATCATGGTAAAGTAAGGGGAAGCCGTTCCCATGGTCTGGTCGTCATCATCAATCACATCAAAAGCCATGTCGCCACGATAAAGCATGGCGAAGCCCACGCCCATACGTTTCCCCACCTTGGTTTCAATACCCAGAGAACCACCCGCACGGTCCAGATCTCGCCTTTCTGCATTCAGCGTATAGGAGAAATTTTCCCTAAAGCCAAGAATAGCAGGATTCCAGTAGGCGGCAGGCATAGAGGACGTATCCGCAGAACCCGTATTGCCGCGGCCCAGTTCCCGGGTACCGGCAGCCATACGTTCCACAAAGCCATCAAAACTACCCAGTGTAGCCTTCTGCTTGGCAAAGGCAGGAACAGACAAAGTCATAGCGGCAAGAACAGCAAGCAAACACTTTTTCATTACTTGTGCCCTCCCAAAGTCATGACCTTACCCCAGCCAACATGGCCGTGATTATCCTTCACACGGACGTAGTAGACACCCATGGAACAAGCCCTACCGTATTCATCGTAGCCATCCCAGAAATCCACCTTAGGATTGGTGCTGCGGGAAGCATCCGCATCTCGATGGGCTCTCTTGACGATGGTACGAATCTTACGCATGTCATAACTGAATACGTCAATGGTAATCTTGGAATCCTTCCCCACCTTGTAGGAAACCAGAGCCTGATCGCCGGCGGTAATCACGGAAGGCACCATACGAACAGAACCCAGGTTGCTCCCCAGCTTGTGACGATTCAGAATCGTGGACCAAGTGGCACCGGAGTCCGCAGAAACGGAAATTCCATTACCATACGTAGAGATCGCTAAGCCCGTTCTATTTTTTTCCAGCGGGAAAGAACAAATCGACGTGATAATGACATCACGGTCCGTCGCCCCAGTTTCGTAACCATAGAGCCACTGGAACTTTCCATCGTCATTCACGTCCCAGGCGCGAATGCCTTTCTTTTCAAGCTTAAAATATCCGCTGACGGAAGCGCCGGAAGTACCGACCGCAACATAGGCAGTCCCTCCAATGAAGGCAACGCCACTGACCGTATAGTCGCCATCATCGTACACGTCCTTCTTCTGGGCATTTTCCGCTGTATCCAGGAAATCCACCTTTGCGAAATCCTTGTCCCCGTCAAACATGCGGTAAAGTGCGCCATGGACGGAAGATTCATTTCCCTTCGCGGAAGTTTCTGCAATCACCTGCAGGGGATCGCCACCCATCCAGAGCCCCGTCACTCGTGCATCGGAACCCAGGACTTCAGATACCTTCTTCAGCCCATCCTTTCCATAAGTCCATACACCCTTGCCCGTAGCAAGCCACAAGTCCCCCGTTTCAGGATGACGCTTCACGTCATAGACAAAGGGATTTTCCTTTTCGTTCCACTTATAGCGGGACTTCAAGGAATCCAAGGTGGATGTTGTTGCATTCAGGACGAAATCCGTAGCCTTAGCCTTACTACTGGAAAAATCATGAAGGCGAAGACCGGCGGCACCTCGAGCCATCCAGATTTGCCTTGCGGAGGAATCATAGGCGAAACCACCCACAGCCGTAATCATGGTGGAGTCCAGGTCCCCTAAGGCTTCCGGTACATCGAAAGGCATTTCGTAAACGTCATCGTCGCTAGCCCCGCGAATAGAGAGGAAACCACCCGGCTGCAGGAAGTTTCCTTCGTCGTCCATCTTGAACATGGGGAGAACGTACCCCAACTTTCCCGCATACACAGAAGGGGTTCGACGATGTTCTGCCAACACGTCACTAAAGACGCCATCCTGAACGGCGGTCACGGAGTCGCTGGTCTGAACCTGGGAACTCTTATTCACCTGAACATTCCCCGTAGAACCTACGGAAAGTTCCAGCAAGGTGGCTCCACTATAGGTATCGCCTCTGGAAAACACCCACAGGGAACCCGTAGAGCCACTTTCACTCACATTCAGGGCATAGTTACTGATCAAGGTCTCTGCCGCCATGGACATTCCGGCGGACAAGGCGACTGCACCAGCAATTTTAACAAGGGATCTTTTCATCATTTGGATTCCTAGCGCATGTCGATTTCGTCTACGTCCTTGGAGGACTTGTACTTGAAATCGTCATTGGAAAAACTCTTCAACACCTTAAGGTTAACGATATTGTACCAGGAGCTGTTTCCTGCAGGGTCCACCGTAAAGAGGCGTACCGGGGAAAAATCCTTCTGGGAAAGCCAGACTTCCATCTGGCTGAACTGTCCGGAATACTTGGAAGGATCCAGCTTTAACACCCAGAGGGTCTTGCCACCGAAGGAACCTGTAGTGATGGATGTTGCCTTGCAGTTCAGATACTTGAAAAGAAGTTCCGATGGATGGAGCTGGCTGGACAAGTCTTCCACAGCCTTGATCAGCACCTGCTTCTGCTCCACATTATGCTGCCACAGGGATTCCCCGTCGCTATAGAATCGGATACCGGCCAACTCCAGCTTGAACTTGTCACCTTCGGCAACCAGCAGGCTTCCCTGTTCGGATGCTATATCCGGGGATTCCGCATAAAACACCTGGACCTTGAAATCAAGATTCCAGGCCTTGCCCGTCTTAAACCAGGCCTGGGATTTTTTCATGGCCTCGTCAGCGGACATAGAAAAAACCTGCGGAACCAGCAGGAAGCCAATCAATAGGAGGATGGTCTTAAAAATTCTTTGATGCATACGTCCTCAAATTTACAAAAGTCCCAAACATAAGGTAATTTCGGCACAGGGTTTGGTCTTTTTTTATAGATATTTCTATTTTATCGCAAGAAATTTTTAAAACACTGGAATAATTATGCGCAAACTGCTTTTGCCCCTGGCACTGACTGCCGCAGGTTTTACCTTCGCCGCCGACATCGAAGTCCACGGTGACGTAAACTTGGACTATGGTAGCTATTTTGACAAAGACTTTAGCCCGATGAACGCAGCCAACCAGGACATTGACCTGTCCCTGCAGGCAAACCTTGACGAAAACATCCACATCGTTGTCAACGCAAACACCCATAGCAGCTTCGTGAACGAAAACGGCAAACTGGAATCCTCCGAAGTCCGCCACGGTTTTGCACATTCCACCGCAATCAGCGATGGCGACAACCGCTATAGCGCCTTCAACTTCGACGGTGCACAGCTCCGCTGGGATGTTTCTCACGACGTCACCTTGATTTTCGGTGACATGACCTACAATGCAGGCGCATTCAACTACTACTTCTGGCGCGATCCTTCCAAGAACGCAGTCATCGTCCGTGACGAATCCCTCCGCGGTTTCGGTATCGAATTCGGCAACGAGAAATATGGCAACGGTAAGTTCTATATGGGCGCTTCCGAAGACAACGACTACTCCTTGACCATGTTCGTCAACTACGCCCTGCCCCTGCTGAACCGCCCGGATGAACACTTGATCCTGACCCCCAGCGTGGACTGGATGTTCGGTTCCGACATCGGCCGTAACTACACTTACGTACTGGGCCTGGAAGTGGACTACTCCAAGAGCTTCGAAAAGTTCAACTATGGTATCTATGCCGTGTGGGGCCTCCATCCGTACAAGGGCAACGGCGTCCACTCCTTCTTGCTGGAACCCAGCATGAACTATGGTGTGTTTAACCTGGGCGCAACCTTCTTCTACGCAATCACCGATTCTGACTACGAAACCGAGCCTCAGCTCTTTACCGAAGACCAGATGCTGTTCGCTATCGAACCCAGTTTCAATCTGCACAAGAAGTATACCATGGGCTTTGGCTACGAATACCATGACCGCGATTCCGAAGCACACAACGACAGCTATCATTTCCTGGGCATGAACCACTACCTGTACCCCACCATGAAGACCGAAGTGGTATTCTGGTACGGTTACAACTTCAACAAGGAAGACTTCGGTCCCTATGTTGACAAGAACTTCGCTCTGGGCATGAGCGTAAAGGCTAGCTTCTAACCTTAAATACCAGTGAGAATTCGCGCGCTAGATTCTATCCGGGGCCTCCTGCTCCTGCAGATGACCCTGGATCATTTCGGCAAGCCCATATCTCAATACCTTTATCAGTGCTTCGGCTTCTTCAGTGCGGCCGAAGGTTTTTTTTTCCTGTCCGGTTTTGTGGGAATGTATGCGGCCGTAAGCAAGCAGGCGAAGGACCCCACCCAAAGCTGGATGCGTAAACGTGCCGTAAGAATCTGGTTATACCACATTTCTACCCTGATGCTCATGGGAACGCTCGCATTCTTTTTGCTCCCGAGAATACGGTACCTTTTCCAGCCCATATTCAATCACCCGCTGCAGGCGATTCCCTTAAGCCTGTCGCTGGTCCATACCCCCGAGTGGATGGACATCCTGCCGCTGTATGTAATCCTCATGCTGGTGGGTAGTTTCGTCTTCCCACGCTACGTGAAGGCGAAGAACAAAAGGCAGGTCTTCCTGCTGTGGCTGCCGTCCCTAGGGCTTTGGTTCGTCTCCCAGTTTGGACTGCGGGACGCCTTGAACGGAGTATTCCCACGCTGGACACACCATGGGGTGTTTGACCCCTTCAGCTGGCAACTGGTGTATTTCACGGGGGCTGCGGTCGCCGCCTGGTGGAAACGAACCGACACGAATTCCACCCGCATCGTAAACAAGGCCACCCTCCCGCTAGTCGTTGCGTTTACCTTCTGCATGCTGTGGTCCCACCAGGTCCTCCCGCTGGAACTGCCTGGAGATGCACTTACCAGCAGGGAACGTCTGGGCGTGCTACGCTTTGCGGACTTCTTTATATTCATGATGCTTATCGGCGCCATCGTCAGGAAATGGCCCGCCGCACTGGACTTCAAGTTTACCAACGTTATCGGCAAGCATAGCCTGGACGTTTATTCATCCCACATCGTATTCCTGCTGCTGTGGTTCTCCACCCCGGGCAGCGTAAGGTACGCCTTCCCCTGGAACATTATCGCTCCCGCAGTCACCTGCGTCCTGCTGTGGACGATTGCGAAACTTAGGGAACCCAAGACGAACCGCTGATGCTGACATTCGTCAGCATGACGTCAAAAAAAATAAGCACCCGGCCGAAGCCAAGGTGCTTATTTCAATTTTCCTGAACGAGCGGTTTCAATTCTAAGGGTCTTATTACTTACCCAGGAACTTCTTACCGATACCGAATTCATCCTTGTATTCGATGTAATCCGGAGTGAAGCCCTTCGGGAAGGAGAAAGAGATGTTGGCAGAGCACTGGAATTCGTTCATCAGCTTGCCCTTTTCGTTCTTCTTGAACGGCTTCTTCTTCTTTTCGATCTTCTGGTCGTTCTTCGGGCCTACCAGTTCTTCCTTTTCGCACCAGCCACCAGTAGTGGTTGCGAAGACTTCCTTACCATCGTCGGAAACCAGCTTGATCTGAGTCGGATCCAGTTCGGTGTTGTTACCGGTGGATGCCCAGAACTGGATTTCGCCAGAGAGAGAAGTTGCGGACATCTTGATGGTGGGCATAGCCATGACGTAGCCATACTTGTCGATACGGCGGCTGACCGGTTCACCAATCTGTTCGCCGAAGATCAGGAAGTAACCGCGTGTGAGCTTACGGTTCTTGTTCAGGGCAGTCTGAACATCTGCGTTGGACGGAGCGATTTCAGCAAGCTTAAGCAGCTGGTATTCAGCAACGACCGGATCAGATTCAGACTTAGCAGCGTCAATGTTCTTGGAAACGTAAGCGTTTTCAGCTTCGGTGCGGAGAGACTTGACGTTTGCTTCGGAAAGACCGCGACGCTTAGCGAGGGCAGCTGCGGAGTCGAGCTTAGCAAAAGCGTTCACGACGGTTGCGAAGTCAACGCCTTCTTCGCCGGACTGCTTCTTACCCTGGTCAGCAACCAGGTTCACGTAGGACTGAACAACTTCAGTGTTCTGGACCTTGTCCACGATTTCAGTAAACTTGTCGAAGTAACCTTCTGCCTTTTCGCTGTTGATATCAGCCTTCAGTTCCTTTTCAGCACCGCCGATAAGGGCCTTAGCAAAATTGTCGTAGTATTCGTCAGAAACGTCGCCCTTCTTGGCTGCTTCCACGTAAGACTTAATAGCGTTAGCAAAGCGACCTGCTTCCAGATGTTCGTCGCCGCGCTTCTCGTTCTTGCCCTTACAGCCAACCATTGTGAAAGCAACGGCTGCAGCCAGGGAGGCAATAAAGATTTTTTTCATTTTTTTTGTTCCTTATCAGAAGTTTCGGCCGATTATCCTCAAAAAAGAGCATTTAGCCATTCCGATTTAAAAATAAATAAATAAATTTATGTTAACCTTACGGATGTAAGTAAATTTTTATTTGGAGACTCATTTTAGGCATGAACATCCTTGTCGTAAGCCCTGAAGCAGGTAACTGGAAGCATACCAGCCCCCTGGCCACAGCGGTAAACCGTATGACCGACGCTTTTGCAAGCGGCGGTGTCAAGGTACTGACTTGTTCACCCTTCTTCAAAAGCCTCTTGGTGGACGTGGACAGCTACCACTGCATCTACACCGGCGAAGAAAAGCTGCTAGGCAAGTCCTACCAGATTTTTGTTTCCGACAAGGATCCCCTCCACACTTACATCTATAACGAAGAATATTTTGGAAGACCGGACGTCTATGGTCCGCCCGACGAGATTCCCTATCTGGACAACCACCTGCGCTTCGCCTTCCTGGCATCTGCAGCGCTCGCCTACGCCGAAGCAACCGAATACAGCTGCCAGGCTATTATGGGGCACGAATGGGGCGGTGCTCTGGTAGGCGCCCTGGCCCGAACCACCTATGCAGGTTACGCTGGCGAAATTCCGTTCTTCTTCAACGTCCATAACATTACGTACGATTTCCACGTCCCCTCCAGCGAGATCGAAAAGATCGGTCTCCCTCGTGAAAACTACAACATGGACGGCTATGAATTCTGGGGCAAGGTCAGCCTGCTCAAGGCCGGCATCCTGTACGCCACCAAGGTGCTGTTCCCGTCTCCGGGTTACCGCGACGCCATGCTCAATACAAACCTGCCCGGTGGTCTTAGCGGCTTCCTGAACCGAAACGCCGACAAGCTCATTGGCGTCCAGTTCGGCGTAAGCTACCAGGTTTGGGATTTCAACGACCAGGAATGCCTCCCCATCAAGGAAGCCAAGCGCAGAGCAAAGCATTCCCTGCAGGAAAAGTTGGGACAGAATCTGGAACAGAAGATGGTCATGTATGTCCATCTGGATACTGAAGCTGGTAACACTTCCGAAACCCTGGCGACCGTCCTTTCCGACATTACCCGCCTGGACATTTTCATTATCGTAGGCATTTCCTCCAAGGATCCGGACTGGGAATACTACAAGAACTTCTCAAGCCAGTACCCCTCTGTCATGGCGATCCATGACCTGAGCGACGAATCCGTGGACGGAACCATCGTTCTTCGAGACATGCTGGCAGGCTCCGACCTTCTATTCGCAGCAAGCCTCCGTGAACCGTCCTCCTCCATTATCCTGAAGGCTATGGCGGCAGGTACAATTCCCCTGACCGGACGTGCAGTAGGTGTAGCCACCATGCTTACCGACTACACCCTGGAAACCGCAGGCGAAGCAAACGCATTCCTGGTAGAAGACGCCAACGCTCCCGACCAGATGCTGCGCCGCACCAAGGACGTGGAAAACGTCTTCAAGACCGAAGTGGCAGACTGGGACAAGTGCGTGGTGAACGCCTATAGCGGATTCCATTACGAATGGTGCAGGACCATCTCCAAGTACCTGCTGATCCTCGGCGAACTGGGGATTTAAAATTCCTGGGAAATTCCTTTCCTTTGCAGCAAAAAAGACAGGCCTTGCGACCTGTCTTTTTCAATGGAGCCTCTCGGGCTTGAACCGAGGACCGGCGGGTTATGAGTCCGCTGCTCTAACCAACTGAGCTAAAGCTCCGGTACGATTTTCAGCGTGGGTGGTAATATAGTATTTTTTATTTTCCATCAAAAAAAAACTTTTTCAAAAGCATCTTGATTCCAAGTATCACTTCCAGACGGGCCAACCTTAATTTCTTTTCATTCGATGTAAGTCTTTACATATTGTGTTTTGACTTTTTATTCTTTTTTTCAAAAACAAACTTTTTTCTATTGCCAAATAAGCATCGGCGAGCTACTTTGTAAAAGTAAGGCTATGTTCTATTAGAGTGTAGGACTGCCATTTTATGTTGAATTTACTGAAAAAATACTAAAAAATGGTCTAACCCAACAAAAATTAGGTTAGACCAAGTATCTAAGATACAGTTTTTAGGTAGGTAAATCTCAGTTTCTAATAGGGTGTGTTTTTTAGATAGTTATATTACATCTACACTTTGAAAGAACATAGCCTTTCAAAAAAATGACCAATTTTTACAAATTTCGTCACTTTTACAACATTGTGCCATAAGCGCAAGAAAATGGTAGCACTAAACTTTGTAAAAGGGTTTTATAAAGTGCCGCAGTTTCTTCCATTTTGTGTAAAAAGGAAAGTGAGTGTATAACGGTTTTGATTTGGATTTGACGAAGACGAAAATGGCTCATATTTCACTATATTGGGTAGAAACGGGAGCTTCCATGACAAAAGAGATTAAATCCGCAGCCGAGATCAAGGCGAACAACGTCGCAACCATCAAGCGCGCACTTCTGGACATGAAAACGGCCACAAAGCCCGAAGTGGCAGAAAAGACGAAGCTCAGTGTGGTCACATGCGGAACCATTCTCAACGAGCTTACCGCCAACGGGACCATCGTCGAAGAAAGCCTGCGGCTTTCCAGCGGAGGCCGCCCCGCCATGAGTTACCGCTTTAGCGAAAACATCGGCTACGCCCTGTGCCTTTACACCTATACCGACGGCGATTGCTCCTACATCCGTTACCAGATTTTGGACGTTTTCGGAAACATCCTGGATTCCAAAGCCATTCAGGAAAAATCCATTACGATCCCCACCCTCATCAATCATATCCAGGAAATCCGCAAGCCCTACACCAGGATCAAAGTCATCGTCTTGGGGGTTCAGGGATGCATCAACAAGGACATTATCGAATTTACCGACCTTCCGGAATTGAGCGGTCACAACCTCAAGAAGGAAATCGAGGAAGCCACGGGGATTTTCACCCGAGTCCATAACGACATGAAAACAGTGGCCCTGGGTTTCAGCAAAATCAGCCCAGAAATCAAGAACGGAAATGCAGACGAACACCTGGAAAACAATATCGCCCTGCTCTTTTTCCCGCAGGGAAGAACGCCTGCCGGAAGTTTCATCGTAGACGGCCACATTTTAAGAGGCTCTTCCAATCTCGCGGGGGAACTTTCCTTCTTCCCATTCAGCGTCGAAAAAGAAAAACTTCCCGAAATTTTCAGTTCGTTGGAAAAAGCCCAGTCCTACGTAGATAGGCTATTCGTCGCGACCACCGTATTTTTAGATCCGGCCGTTATTTTCGTAACCGGCGGTCTTTCGAACTGGATGAATGCTGAAAAAATCGTTTCCACATTGCAAGAACGTCTGAACCGCAGTCAGCTACCCAAAATTATCATCCAGCCTAGAGCGGAAGTGGAGTATTTCGCAGGTTTGTACAGTATCGCCGTAGACCACCTTCTCGGCGCCTAAAAAGAACGTTTTAAAGGGGACTCTTTTTCTTTCCTTTCAAGAGTTCCCCACCCTACTTTCTATATTATATCCACTTACTTTTTCTTCAGGGGTCGCCGCCCCTGCACGTTCATTTTTTCAAAAAGGAAAAACAAAAAAATGGCAAGAGCTCTGATTATCGGTTGTGGCGCCGTTGCCACCGTCGCTATCAAGAAGTGCTGCACCGTCAGCGAAGTTTTCTCTGAAATCTGCATTGCAAGCCGCCATCGCGAAAACTGCGAAAAGCTGGCTGAACAGATTCGTCCGAACTCCAAGACGGTGATTACCACCGCTGCCGTTGACGCCGACAAGGCCGAGAACGTGGTGAAGCTGATCAAGGAATACAAGCCTGATCTGGTCATGAACATCGCACTTCCCTACCAGGATCTTGCCATCATGGACGCATGCCTCGAATGCGGCGTGAACTACATGGATACCGCCAACTACGAACCGGAAAACATCGACGACCCGGAATGGCGCAAGGTTTACGACAAGCGCTGCAAGGAAGCAGGCTTTAGCGCCTACTTCGATTACAGCTGGCAGTGGGCATACGCCAAGAAGTTTGAAGAAAAAGGTCTTACCGCACTTCTCGGTTCTGGCTTCGACCCGGGTGTAACCCAGGCATACTGCGCCTACGCCCTCAAGCACCAGTTCGACACCATCGAAGAAATCGACATCCTGGATTGCAACGGCGGCGATCACGGCTACAAGTTTGCCACCAACTTCAACCCGGAAATCAACCTCCGCGAAGTTTCCGCTCCGGGCAGCTACTGGGACACCGACGCTAACGGCAAGGGTCACTGGGTAGAAATCCCGGCCATGAGCATCAAGCGCGAATACAACTTCAAGGAAGTGGGCCAGAAGGACATGTACCTCCTGCACCACGAAGAAATTGAATCCCTCGCCAAGAACATTCCGGGCGTAAAGCGCATCCGCTTCTTCATGACCTTCGGCCAGAGCTACCTGGACCATATGCGTTGTCTCGAAGACGTGGGCATGCTGCGTACCGATCCTATCATGTTCAACGGTCAGGAAATCGTTCCTATCCAATTCCTGAAGGCTCTCCTTCCGGATCCGGCAAGCCTCGGTCCTCGCACCGTCGGTAAGACCAACATCGGCTGTATCTTCAAGGGAACCAAGGACGGCAAGCCCAAGACTTACTACCTGTTCAACGTCTGCGACCACCAGGAATGCTACAAGGAACTGGGCAGCCAGGCAATCGCTTACACCACCGGCGTTCCCGCTATGTGCGGCGCCCTGATGATGCTTACCGGCAAGTGGACTACCCCGGGCGTACACACTGTGGAAGAATTCGACCCGGATCCGTACATGGACGCACTGAACAAGTACGGCCTCCCCTGGCAGGAAGACTTCAACCCGACATTGGTTGATTAGTAGGAAGTAGGAAGTAGGAAGTAGACAGTCTGTCAGGAGAAAAACATCTTCTGCGATACTGCCTACCGTCTACTGTCTACCGTCTACTGATCCGAAGGATCTCTTATGAAGAAATGGCGTATCGACGATTCCCGCGATCTTTACAATGTTAAGGGTTGGGGTGTCAACTTTTTCGATATTAACGACAAGGGTCACGCAACCGTTTCCCCGCTGAAGGATGGCGGTTGTGAAATCGACTTGTTCGAACTGGTGCAGGACTTGTCCCTCCGCGACGTATCCACTCCTATGCTGATCCGTTTCCCGGACATTCTCTGCAGCCGTATCGAAAAGATCAACGAATGCTTTAACAAGGCCCGCGAAGAATACGGTTTCAAGGGAAGCTACTACAGCATTTTCCCCATCAAGGTGAACCAGCAGCGCGCCGTCCTCGAAGAAGTGGTTGGCCACGGCAAGAAGTTCAACATCGGTCTGGAAGCAGGTTCCAAGCCGGAACTTCACGCAGTGCTTGCCAATATGGACAATCCGGACTCCCTGATTATCTGTAACGGCTACAAGGACGAAGACTTTATCGAACTGGCACTTCTTTCCCAGAAGATGGGCAAGAAGATTTTCGTGGTCGTGGAAAAGATGAACGAGCTCCACTTGGTTGTGGAGTTGGCAAACCGCATCGGCGTCCGACCCAACATCGGTATCCGCATCAAGCTGGCAAGCTCCGGCAGCGGCAAGTGGGAAGAATCCGGCGGTTACCACAGCAAGTTCGGTCTCAATAGTTCCGAGCTTCTGGAAGCCCTCGACTACATCAAGGAAGAAAAGATGGAAGACTGCCTCAAGCTGATCCACTTCCATCTGGGTAGCCAGATTACCCACATCCGTAACATCAAGAACGGCCTTCGCGAAATTTCCCAGTTCTACATCCAGATTCGTAAGATGGGCATGGCCCTGGAATTCGTGGACGTAGGCGGCGGTCTGGGTGTAGACTACGACGGCACCCGCAGCACCAACGCAAGTTCCGTGAACTACTCCATCCAGGAATACGCAAACGACGTGGTGTACGGCATCTACGAAGCTTGCGAAGAAGCCAAGGTTCCCCACCCGAACATCATTGCAGAATCCGGTCGCGCCCTTTCTGCTCATCACTCCGTCCTGGTTTTCAACATTCTTGAAACTGCAGGCCAGGCCTTCTTCGACGAAGATGAACATGAAATCGGTGACGACGCTCCTGCTGCACTGAAGGATCTTTACGCAATCTACAAGGGACTTTCCCCGAAGAACCTGCTGGAAAGCTGGCACGACGCCATGCAGTTGAACGACGACGTCTTGAGCGGTTTCAAGGTGGGCGACTACGACCTGCCTACCCGCGCCATGAGCGAACGTTTGTTCTGGAGCATTGCCCGCGTGGTGAATCAGATTGCAAGCACCTTGCGTCATCCGCCTTACGAGCTGGAAGAACTGCCCCGCCTTCTGGCACAGAAGTACTTCGGCAACTTCAGTCTCTTCCAGAGCTTGCCGGACAGCTGGGCCATCGACCAGATTTTCCCGGTGATGCCGATCCAGCGTCTGGACGAAGAACCTACGGTGGAAACCACCATCCAGGATGTCACCTGCGACTCCGACGGTAAGATTGCGCTGTTCATCCGCGGTGGAGACGTATGCCACACCCTTCCGCTGCACAAGCTGAAGAAGGATGAGCCTTACTACATCGCAGTCTACCTGGTGGGTGCCTACCAGGAAATTCTGGGCGACCTTCACAACCTCTTTGGCGATACCAACGCAGTCCATGTCGTATGCAACGACAAGGGTGGCTACGATATCGACAAGGTCATCGATGGCGAATCCGTAGAAGACGTTCTGGACTACGTGAACTTCAGCGACAAGGCTCTTGTCCGCAACATGGAAAACTGGGTCACCCGCTCCGTGAAGGAAGGCAAGATTACGGTGAAGGAAGGCAAGGAATTCCTGAACATCTACCGTTCCGGTCTGTACGGCTACACCTATCTGGAATAATTGACCATCTAGTCCGTTCAATTTGGAATATGCAAAGCTCCGTCATGTGACGGGGCTTTCATTCTTTTAAGACGCAATGGTTTATATTTTAACTGATGGAAACTAAAGATTTTTTGAAAAAACTACCCCTACGAGGATCTTTTGAAAACATCCTTTTCTGGGGTGTGCTGTTCTTTTGCTTCTTGGCGGCAATCGCTTCCACCATCTTTACAGCGATCGAAGATCTCGGTGCGCTAGCTGTCATCTACACAGCCTTTATTACCCTATACTTTGTATTTCTTGGCGTCTTCGCCCACTTTACAGGTAAGACCGAAGCGGGCTATACAGCCATGAGTTTCGGCATCAACACCCTCATCTTGCCACCGATGTTCTTTATATGCGGCGCATTTGATTCTGGCATGCCTTTTTATTGTATCACCAGCGTTCTGATTACCTCGCTGATTACCAAATTCAGAACCCGTTGCATCATGATGGTCTACTCTATGGTGCTGTACATGGTCATCTTCTTCGTGGACTATTTCCATCCTGAAATATCCCCCGATCTGGAACCTTTAGATACAATTGTCGATCAAGCTGGTTCCTTCATTTTCATGGCCTTTCTAATATTCACTACCGTATCCTACTTACTGAAGGCATACAACCGCGAACGAAAAGCCAAGGACGAACTCATTTCCAAGTTGGATTTCCTTTCATCCCACGACCCGCTTACAGGACTGTTCAACCGACGCTGCTTCGTGGACCGCATCCGCAATTCCGTGCTGAAGAATCCTGCAGGTTATTATTTGTTGATGTTCGATGTGGATTTCTTTAAGCGAGTGAACGACAACTTCGGCCACATCTTTGGGGACCAGGTTCTTGAATCCATCGGCAAGCTGGCCCAGGCAACCTGCAGCACAGAAGGCGAAATGGCGGTCCGTTATGGCGGTGAGGAATTCATCCTGCTCATCCGTGACGAAAGCTACGACAAGGCAATGGTAAAGGCAGAACAATTCCGATACAAGGTATCCTGCCTGAAATTTGACGACCAGCCCAATGTACACATCCATATCAGTGGCGGGTTTGTGGATTGCGCCAATCCCGAGTTCAACAACCACGACAAGCTTTTGACCGCAGTGGACGAACGTCTTTACATGGCAAAGACAAATGGCCGCGATCAGATTGTGGGAAAGAAATAAAGCTACCTTTTAATCATGATTCACGAAATTGCCCCTCACGTATTAGACAATCAATTCAAGATTCAAGATCCAAAATCAAATGATTACTGCCTGGTTTACAACGGCAGCAAGACACTTCTAAAAAAAGAGGGCAATAGCTACGTTATTCCGACTGTAGCAGAAATTCTTTCTCTCTCCGGCAAGGACATTGCTGATTTCGAAGGCCATTACCTCCTGAGTATCGACGATCGCGCATTTTTCCTGCAAGCCGTTCCCGAGGATTTCGTTACCCCCGAGGGATATGAATTTATGGGCAACCGCGCCTTCCGTAACATGTCTCCCGTGGAACGCATGGGCGGCGCGACATCCGCACACATCGCCCACTGGGAATCGCTGAACAAGTTCTGCGGCAAGTGTGGCAACGTCACCATCCGTGGCGACAAGGAACGTTCCATCATTTGTCCCAAGTGCGGGAACATCGTTTACCCCAGAATTTCCCCGGTGGTGATTGTCGCCGTACGTAATGGCGACAAGCTCCTGATGGCGCACAACATCGACAATCCCAACCCCAGACTTTTCCTGATTTCCGGTTTTGTGGAAATCGGCGAATCTCTTGAACAAGCCGCCCACCGCGAAGTGATGGAAGAAGCCGGCCTGAAAATCAAGAACCTGAAATACTTCGGAAGCCAGCCCTGGGCCTTTAGCGACTCCCTTATTGCCGGCTGGACCGCAGAACTGGATGGGGACGACACCATCCACCGTCAGGAAGCGGAACTGTCCGAAGCCAAGTGGGTAAAGCGGGAAGACATCCCCGAATACGAAACCGATGTAAGTATCAGCTGTTGCCTAATCGAAAACTTCCGCCGGGGTTTTACCCTCTAGCACTTCTCTACCGCTGTTTTTAGGAAAATATCGGATGAATTTCTTGTTTTTGTAAAATTCGTACTAGCACCTGGCAAAATCACAGCTCTAAGGCAACCGGAGCATCAGATACAAGCGTTTCGGGTGTTACCTTGCAGTCGTAAACAAAAATTCGGACGCCAGCATCCCTCGCTTTTTTCATGGCGTCGCCAAAGGCAGCGTGCGTTTCCACATTGGGCGAAAACTTGTGGCAACCTTTCATCTGAATCAGGAAGAGAATGCCGCATTCGTATTCCGTGCCATCTTCTGCAGCACGTTTCTCTCGTAGGATATCCGCCAGCTCCGTCAGGTGCTTGACGCCTCGTTCCGTCGGTGCATCGGGGAACTTTGCATGACCGTCAAATTCCAGAGTGCAGCCTTTTACCTCGATGAACATCTTGTGAAGTTTCGCCTTCTCGGCCTTCGTCTTTCCCACGCCTTTGAACTCCACGTAAAAATCAAAACGGGAATTTCCGAAAGTGTATTCCGGTTTCAGAAACGTAATCTCCGGAAACAACTCCTGATGGGAACGGATCCATTCGCCGGCTACCTTATTGGGCGCCTGGCTATCCATGTTGATAAGAAGCGTCTTCGAGGTCATGGAACGTGCGGACTTTGCGGGCACCACCTTCTCTACAGCAATCAAGTCGTAAGGAGTCTTGCGGGCGGGATTGTCCGGTTTTTCCAGATAAACCTTACAGCCAGGCACCAGCAGTTCCTTGCAACGTCCCGTATTCTTCACATGAACAACCGTATCCACCCCATCAATTTCCACATGGGCAATAAAGCGGTTAGGACGGCTAATGAACTTGCCGGAAACGACCTTAGGATACTGCATATTATTTTGCGCTAGCGGAAGACACGGGAGCCTCTGCAGGCTTGTTGGTGACGACCACAAACAAGGTGTCATGAACTATAACTGTATCACGCACATAGACCGTATCCGGCTTACATGCCGCAGGCATCAAGGTCTCGCTAGAGGAAGAAACCATCTGGGACGAGGACATCGGCACCGCAGAGGATGACGATTCTGAAACGGCTTCAGAAGACACCGGCTGAACAACAGCAGATGAGCTGACAGCCTCAGGTCCTTTAATCACTGCAACCAGGGAATCACGAATTACCGTCAGACTATCCAGTTCCTGCTTATAGCGTCTCTTATTTGCGGGACGACGTTCGCGAGAATATTTGCCTTCAACCGTATTGATCTTAGACTCAATCTGACGATATTCTTCGCAGGTCGGCCCCTCTTCACAGTCAACAGTTTCGCCCGGCGTAAAGAAATCCTTGAACTTTTGCCACAAGGACTTTTCCGCGCAGGCAGAACCAGCCATTAAAAAAACGCAGGCAAGACCGGCAACCACATTCCAAGATGCAAATAAATTCCACTTCATGATGACATAATGATAGAAAATTACTACATTAGCAAAAAACGCGGAAATAGTTCAGTTGGTAGAACGCGACCTTCCCAAGGTCGATGTCGAGGGTTCGAGTCCCTTTTTCCGCTCTTAAAATAAGAGGTCCACATTCGTGGGCCTCTTGTTTTACTGTCTGAACTGGTTGAGAACCCGAGAAGAGAGTTCGGCTTTTCACACGATATAGAAGTCAGGAACTATTCCCAAATATTCCTGGTCTTCCTTCAATTCTTGTGCGGGTTGGTTGCGACCTACCAGAAGGGCGCTGTCAAAACCTGCGATGCGGGCGCCAAGAACATCCGTACCCAAGGTATCCCCGATCATGATGACACGAGGGGTACGGCCACCAAACAATGATGCAGGCAGGCTAGTCTTGACTTTTTCCCAGATAGCAGGGAAAGGCTTTCCCAAATAGTAAGTGGAACAGCCCTTGCCGTCATTGGCATCGCAAATGGAATCACGGCGAAGACGTTCACTCAAGGCGCCAGAAACAGGTTCGCGGGAACCGTCTGTTTTCGGGGCCCAGGCGTCGGAATTCAGCACCAGCAAAATGGCGCCAGGACGCTTCAGGATTTCCACCGCACGGGCGTAGGTTTCGTCAGTTTCCTTCGCAGAAGATATTGCGACTACAGGCTCCTCCGGGTAGACATCAGGAGCCACCGCCGTAATCCCGCAGGCTTCAAGCACATGCTTTCCCGTTTCCCGCCCGATGTAATAAACTTCATTTAGCTTCAAGGGAGTGCAGCCATCCGAGGGATTGCGCAACCGGTAAGCCAGATCCTTCAGGAGGCTTCCCGACGAAATGGTTTCCTGTTGGGAAAAATCAAACCCTCGCTTGGCGGCATCCGCTGCCAGCACGCTATCTACGTCGGAAGCGGCGTTGGTAATCAGGCGTACCTGCTTGCCTGCCTTTCTAAGGGCACTAAACATCTCGCGGGCACCCGGATACACAAATGCCCCGCGGTTATACAAGGTTCCGTAACCGTCAAAGCAGAACGCGTCGTACTTATCCAGTAGTTCCCCGAAAGTAGCCTGCTGGGGACGCACCTCTCCAGAGCCGTTCAAAAGATCCGCACTGGATTTGGAAATAATCTCGATATAACGTTTGTAGATTTCTTTCTCTAGAAGTTCCATAAAAAAATAAGAGGCGTATTCCTGGATTCTTCGCTACGCTCAGAATGACGGAGTATTAAAACAAGGACTTCACTTACGCTTTACGCCGAAGACTTGTGTGGTGGGGCCATGATGGATATCGTTACGGAACACCACCTGACCATCGTAGGACACAATTACAACCGCATTGGAAATGTAGGCGCCAGTAGCCACGCGACGGCGGCCTCCGTCCATCAGGTTCCACTTCAGGAATAAACGGGTGGGGCGACCTTCAAATCGAGGGTCATCGCCAAATACTTCATCAGAGGTAGCCACCACAAAAGAACCCAGGTTCGTATAGATACGCAGGTTCATAAAAATTTTCAGCTTGGATAAATCCAGAGGCTTCTTATGATCCAGGCTTAGAGCATCCCGAATCGCATTTTCAAATTCAGGACCAAGCACATCCATCGCGACGCCCCAGCTGTTATCGTTGGGAACGTCCGCACCTTCTTCCTTAAACAACATCTGGAAAATAGGCAAGTCACTGGAAGGAGTTTCGCTATAGGCCATGTTGGAACTCAAAACATCAATAGGATAGAACCCTGCCACTTCACTGAAAAGAGCAACTTCCGAAGAGAGATTCTTTGCGGCGGAATCGGCAAAGCACTTCGGCGTCAGACGGATGGAATCCCTCGGCAAAAGATAATCGTCGGTTTCCTCGGCATTTTCAAAAATGACTTGCGCCGACTTCTCTCCCGTCCAGATCATGAACGCAGGTTTCCTGAAATGGTTCAGGGAATCACGCTTGCTCTTGGATTCAAAGAAAGCTTCGCAACCATAAACAGGCATCACCCGTTCAGAGAAAACCACCAAAAGGGTATCACTTTTCTTTCCGCGATAGCTTTTCAGGAACGTTTCGCTAATGACCGGAGCCATTACATCCTTCACAGGAATATCGTAAACGGTTCCATCGTGCAGGAACATCTTGAAGCCACCCAGGCTATCCTTCCCCACGACCATTTCGGTCAGCAGGGCAAACTGACCTTCCAGGGAACGCAAGTCCAGATAGGCACGGCGTGAGTAAGTGGAATCCAGAAGGAACTGCTTAGGCCCAACGGAATAATGTTTCACTCTTCCTGCGGAGTCCAGCCAATCGAAAGTCAGGCTGTCCACCATCTGATTCACGTATTCCTGAGAGAGTGTTCCCAGGAACTTCATGTCCACACGGTCCAGGCGGCCATTGCCGTCGGAATCCCGCAGGTAGTTCTCGCGACTGGAGGGAGGAATGGGGCTCTGGATAAATGCGGCGAAAGCGCTGCTAGAAAGCAGTGCCATCAATGCCACAAATTTCCAAAGTTTCATCATCATGGATCCTTCACGACCTTCAGAATGACGCATCGGAACTATGCATCACTCCTTAAAATACCGTAGTCACGACCTTCCACGGGAATCACCAGCTGAAGACGGGACAGAACATCGATATGCTTGTCGAATTCCTTCTTGAAGTCTTCACCAAGGGTTTCTTCGTCATCGTGATCCAGGTTGTAGGCGATGTAGCTACCATCCGGGAAAATGGAAATGCAGCAGTCCCAGGTAATGTCGCCTTCCTGTTCTTCCTCGTCGTCATCGCGGTCCTTGCTTTCCAGCATGAGCATGGGGCGGGGTGCCGGGATAGCTTCGGCGTGGCCATTTTCAAAGATGAAGTAGTTACGACTTACCAGCTCGTGTTCCAGAGCCATGGTGCTGGGGGTGCGTTCGAACTCGTTACGGAGACGGCGGATGTTTCCCAGGTCATCTTCGTAAGGGTCCTGAAAATCCTGGGGCAGCACTACCTGATGGTAGTCGAATTTCTTGCCGCTCTTTTCATAGGTTTCGGACCATTCCTGAGGAGGTTCCGGACGGATGGTCAAAAAATCTTCAAATGCATCCAGAATATCGAACAGGCGGGAATCCCACTGTTCGGCCTTCTGGTTCGTTACCAGTTCCAAAAAATTCTTCAGGCGTTCTTCGCCATTCACTTCTTGCAGTTCTTCGTTTTCTTCAGTCATAAATTCGTTACCATTCCTCGACGGTCTTTACGGTGAGGCTCATGGCGATGTCTTTTTCGTAATAGGCGGGTTCGTTAATGAAAATCGGATACAAAACTTCGGGATCGCTAGATTCGCGCTTGAAGGGAATGTCCTTACCGTCGAAGGTGCGGAACAGGTTGTCCCCTTCGCGAAGTTCGCGGTAGTCAAAGCCTAAGACTTCCGGATGAATCATGGCCTGGATGGGACCGCCACCCTGAGGCTTGGGGTAGCCCAAGTCACGCCACTGGGTGTAAACATCTACCGTAATGGGGGCACGCTTCTGCAGTTCCCCGCGGTTCCATTCCTCGGCCAGTTCCAGGTAACGCTTGACCAAACGTTCCGACTCTTCGAAAATGGCTGCGTTCAAGGTTCCGTGATGCTGGGGACCGATTTCAATGCAGATATCCGCCTTGGCGACCGTGCCAAAGTAGGGCGAGGCGGAACGTTCTTCCGGCTGGTAGTAAATCCAGGCATTCTTGAATTCCTGGGTCAACACGGCGGAAGCCCTCATGCAAAAAGGATCACGGGCGGAAAGAATCAGGCAGTATCCCATGTTGGAGCCTGTATTATGGACGTCCAGTAGAAGATCTGTCTTGGTGTTCGGACCCTTAGGTCCGTAAATTTCGTTCAGTTCCTTGGCACGGCGGAATTCGTACTGCTGAGGAACAGCCTTCACGTCCAGACAGGTCTGGGAGAAGGCTCGATTCAGGTCGTGGTCGCGATAGCGACGATTCAAACGCATGGCTTCGGGATTGGAAAGCACCAAATCCACCTTGGCACTCTTGCACAAGGTGGCATAGCATTCGGGGTTGGCCATCCACTTTTGGACCAGGCTTACACCAGTTCGTTCGTTACCGTGGGTTCCGCCGGCAACGACTATGGTATTGATCATACTCATACCCACAATATAGTTTATTTATTGATTTTCATAGCAGTAAAGACTATAAATCCATCAACCGTTTCTACTATGAATTAGTGTTTAAAGCAAAGATGAGATTCTAAAAATTCTGTCTTTTCTTTTTCGGTAAAATTACCGCGACAGACCCTGATTCCGTCAGCCGCATTAATTCCCATGGCCACCAGTCCCGTGGTTCCTCCGATAACCGTACCAACAGAAGTTCCTACGACAAAACCAATGGGCAACAAGGCAAACATCAAGGAACCTACAACAGGATTAGCGACAAAGGTATTCTCAGCTACGTTAAAAAAGAAATATCCTCCCCAATAGAGCCCCTTTTGGGCGCCCCCGGACAAATGATCCAGAAAAACCGATCCGTTGCTTTTGGGAGTCCAAGTTTCTGTTCCATCCGCACAAATCTGAATTTTATCCATGGGTATGGAAACAACATTCATTGAATCATTTGTTACGAACTTCAGAGCATCTTCCCCATAACTATAACAATAGCTGCTCGTCTTGAAAAAAGTAACCTGCGAACCATACTCATATCGGAAGGTCATCTCATCGCCATGCTGGGTGGCTGACAGGTAGGCGTTCAAATCACTCTTGTCTATAGGTTCTGCGTCCGACAAATTTCCTGAGTTTTCGCTTATTGTACCAACTTTTGGTGAGCCAGAACAGCCCAAAATACAACAAGCCACACAGATAAAAAACAAATTCAGGCATTTCACAGTCAGCACTCCTAACCATCCTTAATCTACAAATTTTTCTACATTTCGGCTTATGAATATTGATTTCAACCGCAGATTGTCTATCGCCCCGATGCTGGATTGCACCGACCGCCACGAACGTTATTTTTTGCGTTTGATTTCAAAACATACTTTGCTGTACAGCGAAATGGTAGTGACCCATGCACTGCTC
This sequence comes from Fibrobacter sp. UWR4, assembly GCF_003149045.1. NCBI lineage: Bacteria > Pseudomonadati > Fibrobacterota > Fibrobacteria > Fibrobacterales > Fibrobacteraceae > Fibrobacter > Fibrobacter sp. UWR4. The sequence continues at coordinate 91,572 of NZ_QGDU01000013.1, forward strand.
CACGCTAAGCCCGAAATGTTCTTGGGACATGAGGAATTCGAATACCCTGCCGTGCTGCAGCTGGGCGGAAGCAATCCCGCCGATTTGGCCAAGTGCAGCAAGATGGTGGAAGCCGCCGGTTTCCAGGAAGTGAACCTGAATTGCGGCTGCCCCTCGGACCGCGTGCAGAGCGGAAGTTTCGGCGCCTGCCTCATGAAAGACAAAAACCTGGTGGCCGACTGTTTCAAGGCCATGCAGGATGCCGTCAACATTCCCGTTTCCATCAAGTGCCGCATCGGCGTGGATGAATTCGACAGTTGGGATTTCTTTAGGGATTTTGTCGGCACCATCGCTGACGCAGGCTGCAAGTACTTTATTATTCACGCCCGCAAGGCCTGGCTGAAAGGTTTAAGCCCCAAGGAGAACCGCGAAGTTCCTCCCCTGCATTATGAGTTTGTTCATAAACTGAAAGCAGAAATGCCTCAGCTGAATATTGCTATCAACGGCGGCATCCGCAGCATGGACCAGGTGCTAGCCCACCTGAATGGCGACCCCACTTCTGCTGGCACGGGTGTGGCGCTGGATGGCGTCATGGTGGGTCGCGAACCTTACGAAAATCCCTGGTTCCTGCACGACGCTGACGAACGCGTTTTCGGAGATACCGCTCCCGCAGCCAAGTCCCGCAAGGCCGTCCTTGAAGCATACCTACCCTATGTAGAAAAGCAGTTCGCCGAAGGTTGCCCCGCCACCATCCTGGTGAAGCACATCTACGGCCTTTTCGCAGGCCTCCCCGGCGCCCGCAAGTTCCGCCAGATGCTCAGCGAAGGCGCCCCCCGCGCCCGCGAATACGGCGGCCCCGCAGAACTGATCCGCAAGGCCATGGAATTGGTGGTGGAAGAATAAGCAAGAAAAACTCCAGTGCAATGCACCGGAGTTTTTCTTATCAACTTTATACCTTTTCAGCGGCGATTTTGTCCGCTAGTTCCTGCACTTTTTCAAGGGGCAACTTGAGAACCAGGGAAACTTTTTCTACGGAATCTCCGTAACGAAGGAGCGCTTCGGCGTCACCCAGTCTCGCTTCTTCACGGCCTTCGCGGCGGGCGGTTCCGATGCGTGTACTGATTTCAGCTTCTGTGACCATACCTGCTGCAATCTCCGTGATAAAGTTCTTCTCGAGGGCGTTTACTGCCAGACGGCTGTAAACATCCGCAATGACGGGATCCTTCGTCTTGGGGGCGTCCTTCGCCGAGGCCATCTTGGTGAAAAGCTCCAGCCATTCCGTCTCGGCAGTGTTCAGGTTCAGAACCTTCGCATCCACCTTGCTCAAGTCAATGACAATATACTTTTTTTTATTGTATACCGGCAAGGCGTCAGGATTACCCAGGCTGGAAAAACGGAACAATCCCAGTTCCTCACGGTAGTTTTCGCAGAAATCCACCGGAAAGTTACAGATCCATACGCTGTAGGTACTGGGCATCAAATAGGGATGGTCTTCCTTCTCAGTCGCGGTGCGCTGACTATCGAAATGAATCTTAGATTCAATGGAAAGCTGGTCGGCATAAAGTTCCACACGATCTGCAAAATCCTCGTGGGACGCCCGCTGCATCTCCAGGTCAATAAACTCGTTGTTGTTCAGCTTGGCGTGAACATCGAAACGCACTTCCTCCACGTCAATTCCGGAAGTTAGCGTCGATGCAGGCTTCTTGCGTTCGATGCTTACAATCTTCCGCTCCTCGGGCAGGTGCAAGATTGCGTTCAAGAAATGGATTAGAGTCGCATCCTTCGAAAAGATTTCCTTGAAGACCCTGTCCCGGGTCGGATCCAGGAACGTATGCTGCTTTAA